>QHVY01000074.1 GCA_003223695.1 Acidobacteriota bacterium | reverse complement strand
ATTGTTTTCGGCGCGGTGAAGAAATGAGTTTTCTTCAGAAGATCCTCGTCCGATGCTGACTGAACGATTTTTCGAAAATCGGCGTACGTCTTCTCGACGCCGCCAAGCAGGACATTCCAATCGGGCGGCGCTTCGGGCGGCTTTCCTGACGGAACTCCTTTCGCGAACTCGTCGTTCCACAGCCGAGTACCGAGGCCGCATTCGATGGCGAAGACCCAGGCGAGCTCGCGCGCGGTTTTGGACATTGCATGCGGTCGCAGATCGAGTTTGTCGGTCGGATACGCGCGCAGAAGCCGCATCGTGATGGCGTGCTCGCGATCGTAGGCGTTGAGAAATTGCTCTTTCGCTGATGTCATGGCAGTAGCCTCGAAACAATCTCCTGAATTTTCCTCCCATCCGCCCGCCCTTTGTATCGCATGGTTGCTTCTTTCATGACTTTGCCCATGTCTTTTTTCGATTGTGCGCCGCTCGACGCGATGATCTCGCGCAATCCCGACTCGAGCTCTGAATCCGACAATTCGGGCGGCATGTAGCTCTTCAGGATCTCGATCTCCGCCTGCTCTTTCGCCGCCAGCTCCGGTCGATTTCCCTTCGTGTACTGTTCAACGGAGTCCTGGCGCTGCTTGATCGACTTGCGGATCACGCCCAATGCTTCTTCGTCCGACAGCTCGTGGCCGACGTTGATCTGCTCGTTTTTGATCGCCGCCTGCAGCATTCGCAAAGTCGATGTTCGTTCCGCCGTGCGCGCTTTCATCGATTCCGTCAAATCGGCGCGCACCTGCTCGGTCAGCTTTCCCATTGCACGTCTCCGGACGACATTCTATTCTCGACTCGATGGCGCTCGACCTGCCGGCGATGCTGCAGAAAAGCGGCGCTCTGCTTCACGGCCACTTCCGCCTGTCGTCCGGCCTCCACAGCGCCGACTACGTCCAGTGTGCGCTGCTGCTCGAGCATCCTCGCGATGCGAAGGCGGTCGGCACCGAACTGGCGGAACGCATCCGTCCACTCTCTCCTTCCAAGATCGTCTCCCCCGCCCTCGGCGGCATCATCGTCGGCTACGTCGTCGCGGAAGCGCTCGATCTGCCATTCATTTTCACGGAGCGGAAAGACGGCCGGATGACCCTGCGCCGCGGATTCAGAATCGAAAACAATGAGCCGGTGGTGATCGTCGAGGATGTTGTCACCACCGGCAAATCGACTCGCGAAACAGCCGATGTCGTGCGCGCTGCGGGTGGGCGGGTGGTGGGGTTCGCGTCGATTTTGAATCGCAGCGGACGCGAGAACCCGTTCGACGCCCCATACGTCAACCTTGCTTCGATGGCGCTGGAAACATACAGCGAGACGATCTGCCCAATCTGCGCGAGTGGAGTGCCGCTCGACGCGCCGGGAAGCCGCCACACGCGATGAGCGACGTGAAGCTGGTCGCTACGCGCGGAAATATCGCCGAACTGAAAATCGACGGCCGCACCGTTTTCGTTCCGTTCGTCATTCAGGGAACACGAGTGAGCTTCAAATTCGACGGCGAAACGTACACCGTCGACACCTCGGACCGAGGACGTGCTCGTCACCGGGAGCATTCTATGAGCGCGCCGATGCCGGGCGTGGTACTGAAAATTCTTACAGACGTTGGGCAAGAGGTGACGCGCGGCATGCCGCTCGTCATCCTCGAGGCGATGAAGATGGAGCATGTGATCGCCGCACCGAGCGACGGCACCGTTGTCGCGATCAACTGCCGTGAGGGGGAATTGGTGCAGCCAGGTACCGACTTGATTGAGTTGAAATGAGAATCCCAGTCGAGTCGGTGAAGGTTGTGGAAGTCGGACCGCGTGACGGCCTGCAGAACGAGAAGGTCACGATTCCGAAGGAAGCGAAGATCGAATACATCACCGCGCTTGCCGATGCGGGATTAAAAGTCATCGAAGCCGGCGCGTTCGTCAGCCCCAAATGGGTTCCGCAGATGGCCGATACTGCGGAGGTCTATCGCGAGATTCCAAAGGATCCGGGAGTCGAATATCCGGTGCTCGTGCCGAACATGAAAGGGCTCGAGCGCGCGATTGACGCAGGAGTGAAATCGATCGCCATTTTCACGGCTGCGTCGGACACATTCAACCAACGCAACATCAACATGACGATCGACGAGTCGTTCGAGAATTACGCGCCGGTGGCCCTGCGAGCGCGCGAAGAGCAGATGCGAATACGAGGATATGTTTCCACCGCGTTCGGCTGCCCGTACGAAGGTGACGTTCCGCCGGAAAAAGTCCTCGAAGTCACCGCCCGCCTCCTCGACCTCGGCTGCTACGAAGTGTCGGTCGGCGACACGATCGGCGTCGGCACGCCGATGCAGGTTCAGGGCGTCATCGGAATCCTGCTGCAGGTGATTCCCGCACAAAAGTTGGCGATGCATTTTCACGACACGCGCGGCACCGCACTGGCGAACACGCTCGCGGCGCTGGAGATGGGAATCGCCACATTCGATGCGTCATCGGGCGGACTCGGAGGCTGCCCTTACGCTCCGGGCGCATCCGGCAATCTGGCAACCGAAGATCTGATCTACATGCTCGATCGCATGGCCATTGAGACTGGCGTGAGTCTCGAGAGGCTCGTCGCCGCATCATCGATCGTCGGACCGTATCTCGATCATCCGCTGCCCGGGCGCTATCTGCAGGCTTGCACGCGCGGCGTTCCGTTCGCCACGAAAACGCCGGTACAATAAATCCGTTGACGAGACTGCGGATTTTCCATATCTTCGCCACATAGCAGAAGGAGAAAATTCGATGTCTCAAGGGGCTCGAACCTCAAAGTCAGCCATTGTTTTGGCTGCGCTCGCAATTTTCTCATTCGCGACGCCGGTGATCCATGCGGGAGTCGTTTGCACTGCACCCACGGTTGTCTCGGTAAGTCCGACGACCGGCCCAACATCTGGCGGCACGATCGTGACGATCACCGGAACGAACTTCACTGGCGCCACCGGCGTGCAGTTTGGAGGCACCAACAGCCCTTCGTTCACGGTGGTAAATTCCACGACCATCAGCGCCGTATCGCCTGCGCAGTCGGCCGCTACAGAATCGGTGTCGGTGGTCACTCTTTGCGGAACCGCAACACTGCCGAACGCGTTCACGGTCAGCAGCACCGTGCCGACGCTGTCGCCGTCGACGCTCGCCGCGCTCGCTGCTTTGCTCGCACTGATCGGGTTCGTTGCGCTAAAACGCTGATTCCTCGGCTGCTGTGTCGTGCCTTTGAACGCGCGCGGAGAGTCTCCGTGCAATAATCGATACATTAATTGGTACAATAAATCATGGCGGGCGGGCGGCGAGCAGCAAAATGCCGGCCCTTCCCGTTCGCTACGAAAACGCCGGTACAATGAAGCATGGCGGCGGGTAGCGGGTGGCGGGACGGGTGGTACATCGTTCCCTGGCAAGTCATCTTCCGCGACATCGACACTTTCGGCCACGTCAACAACGCCGTCTACTTCACATACTTCGAATGGGCCCGCACCAGCATGTGGCTCGAGCTGACCGGCGGCTCGAAATCGACAGATGTGAGCTTCATCGTCGTCCGCGCGGAATGTGATTTCCGTCAACAAATCAGCATGGAACCGATCGAAATTCGTGTACGAATCGGTGACATGAGGACGACCGCCTTTGATACCCACTACGAAATCCGCACGTCCAACGGCCAGCAAATTGCTGCAATTGGGAAGGTTGTGGTCGTCCTCTTCGACTGGAAGAAGCAGATGAAGACGGCGATCACGGATGAATTGCGCAAGAAGGTGCGATTGTTTCAGAAAGAAGCGGAGTGAGTGATGCAAGAGGCACGTGTTCTGACCCATCCCGCATTTGCGCGGCGGCGGTTTCGCGAAATCGCCGGGTTGCCCGACTCTGTGCTCGATCTCGTCGAGGCATCGCTGGTGATTGCGCTCGAAGACGAGCCGGCGCTCGACATCGACCGCTATCTCCAGCAGGTCGGTGAGTGGAGCGAAGCGGTGCGCGAACGGCTCGAAGGCTCGCGGGACATCGAGCGCATCGTCGAATCGATCAATCGCCTGCTCTTCGATGAGGAAGGCTTCCACGGCGAAGACGAGGATTACTACGATCCTCGCAGCGCGCTTCTCAACGAGACGCTCGAGAGACATGCCGGGCTGTCCATCTCGCTTTCGATTCTCTATCTCGAAATCTCACGCCGCGTCGGAATGGAAGCGACCGGAGTCTCCCTGCCTGGCCGGTTCCTGGTGAAGTTCAGCGGCACGTTCGGGCAGATCGTCGTCGATCCGTTTGACGGCGGCCGCGTGCTGTCGACGATCGAGCTGCAGAAACTTCTCGATGATGTTTATGGCGGCGGCGTTCGTTTGCGCGAGCATCATCTGCGCTCATTCACTTCGAAAGAGATCCTTGCGCGCGAGCTCGCGATCGATCGCCTGCTGATCCTCGATGGACACGACCCGTACGAGCTGCACGACCGCGCGTCGGTCGCGGTGCAATTGCACGAGTACCGCGAAGCGATCGAATGCTTCGAACGCTACCTGGCGCTGATGCCGCACGCCGATGATGTCGCCCGCGTGCGCGAGCAAATTGCTTGGTTGCGAGCCTGGCTCGAGCAGAATTAAGCTTCTGATAGACTCAAAACCCCGTGATCACCGGGTTCAACACCGACATCAAGCACAACGACAAGGTCTATCACATCCAGACCGAGGACAAGGGTCTGCAGAATCCGTATATCGAGAGTCTTGTCTACGTCGGTGGAGAGATTCTGGCTTCGAAAAAGACTTCGTACGCGGAGCAGGCGAAGTCGGGCGTCGACGAAAAATGGATCGGCAGCCTGATGGAGCAGCAGCATCGGACCATGATCGCGGCCATCAAACGCGGGCGCTTCGATCAGCCTGCCGACGCCACCAAGCTTTCGCCATCGCGTCCGACCACTCCGCTGACCGCGAAGACGATTGAAGCGATCAACGCCGCCGCAGGAAATATCGATGACGACAAAACGCTCGATCAAGTGATCATCGACTATCTGGCGTCCGAGGCGGAGAGCGAGCATCTGGAATTATCGATGATGAACAACGCCGACTTCGTCGCCGGCGCGCCGGTCGAGCTGCGGGTGGCAACGAAAAAGAGTCTGTCGCAGAGTCCGATCGCCGCCGTTCCGATCGAGGTGAAAGTCATCTCCACCGTCGAGGCACCACGCGTGATTTTCAAGGGGAAGACGGCCGCGGACGGGACGGCGGTCATCCGCTGCACCGTTCCTCCGTTCAAAGAAGGCACCGCCGCGGTCATCATCTCCGCGCAGAGCGCTTTGGGGAACGATGAGATCAAGCAGTTGGTGAAGCGCAAAAAATAGTTAACGGTTAACGGTTACCCAGAATGTTCCCCGGCAACCGGGAACCGGCAACTCTCCTGCATACGCCCAGTACCCGATGCCTCGCAATCGTGTTGTTCAGACTTTGATACTCGTCGCCGGCCTGGCGATGGTCGCGTATCTCCTCATCAGCCTCTATCTTCCGTCCTCGCGCTGGCTGATTTTCGGAATCGACAGGCATTCCGGGCGTGTGCGCTTGGTCGAGCAGCGCGTCACCTACCTGCCGCCGTATCAGTTCTATCGGTTGCAATTCGAGAAACGCGACGGCTACGCGCAGCGCGACGGAATCGTCCGCATCACATCGCAGGAAGGCGTGCCGGTCACGCTCACGTATCGATTGCGATTCGGAATCTCAGGCGACCGCATTCCCGACTCCCAGCGCGTCGTCGAAGAAGGATGGAACTCATGGATTCGAGCGCGCGTCGGAGAAGCCGTTGCGGCGGTCACTTCGCAAATTCCGGTCGAGGATCTGCTGTCGCCGACATCGCAGTTCAACACCCAGCGCGAACCGCTGCGACAAACGGTGGCCCGTCATCTCGCGCAAAGCGGCTTGAAGGTGACTGCCTTCGAGATCGCGCGATTCGAAGTCGATCGAGATGCGCTGCTGAAAATGAAACGTGCGGAGCTGCGCCGTGACGCTCGCAGCGCGCCAACACGCGTGGCGATCTTTGCGTTGGACGGCGCCGATTGGGATCTGCTCACTGAGCTGGCCGATGACGGCCGCATTCCAAACATCAAAGCATTAGCCCAGGGTGGCACCACTGCTTCGCTGCAGACGATTCAGCCGACTGTGTCATCCATGGTGTGGACCACTGTGGCGACGGGACTGAGTCCTGACCGCCACGGTGTCATCGACTTCGTGAATCCGGCACACGCGCCGGTAGAGTCGACAGCACGACGAGCGCCGGCACTGTGGGATATCGCCGACGGGTTTGGCCGTGAGGCGCTGGTCGCGAGCTGGTGGACCGCATGGCCGCCGGCGGCAAAATATTCGATCTTCTTCGATGAGCCGGTCGAGCTGGTGCCGGATGCGATTTATCCGCCGGACCTCGCCGCACGCGCCGAATCGTTGGTCGTTCCGGTGGAAACAGTCGGATCGCAGCAGATCCGGCGGTTCATGAACATCGCCCAGAGTGAATTCGATCGAGCAGTGTTCAAAGGCGGCGACGCCGATCCAGTGAATATTTTTCGAGGAGTCCTGGCGAAAACGTGGAGTGATCATCGCGTGGCCATCAATCTGTACAACGACGAGCGCCAGCGCGGACGCGACCCGCTGCTGATCATGATTTCGTACGAAGGCACCGACGCGGTGAATCATCTGTTCGCACAGTTCCATCCGACGTATCGCGAAGGAGTGAGTCAGGACGGCTATCGCAAATATTGGCCGACGGTCGCGAACTACTATTCGGAAATCGATCGTCTGATCGGCGAGTGGATCAACATTCTGCCGCGCGATACGACTGTCATCATCATGTCCGCATACGGATTTCAATGGGGAAAGGAGCGTCCTCATACTCCGCCGAGTGGCGCTGCCGCGCTGCAGGACCATCGCAATCCAGGCGTTTTCATCGCCTACGGACCGCATGTGGCTGCGAATCGCGGCATGCATGTTCTATCGGTTTACGACGTCGCGCCGACTGTTCTCACACTTCTCGGCTTGCCGCAGGCGATCGAAATGGGAGGAAAGCCGGCGACGTGGGTATTTCACGATGTCGCCCCGATCACTTCGGTTCGCGTCGTCAGCTACGCAGAATTCATCGCCGACCGTCCCGTCGGCACCTCGGCGCATCTCGATCCGACTCGCTACCGGCGCGAGCTTCAGGCGGTCGGCCATCTCAATGACCCGACGCGTAATATGACGCCCCTCCTGGAAGACACCTCGCAATCTGCGAGAGCCGCCAAGCCGATTTCGCAGGAGAAATACGGTCTCTACGCCTACTACAACAACCTCGGCGTTCAACTGCGATCGCAGGGAAAGCTCAAGGATTCGGCTGACGCTTTTCAGCAGGCGATCCAACTGAATCCCGATCGGCCGATTCCGTTTCTGAATCTGGCCATGGTTCTCTTCGATCGCCAGGGCTACACCGACGCCGATGACGTCTTTTTGCAGGCAGTGGCCAAAGGGCTGCCGAACGCCGAGCAGTACTTCATCGATTTCGCGGCGCTGTATCGCGACCATGACATGACGTCGCGCGCCATCGTGCTCCTGGAAAAAGGAAAGGAGATGTTCCCGCAGTCATATCTGATCGCTGCGAATCTCGGCTCTGCACTCGTTCAAGGGAGCCGTTACACCGAGGGTGTTCCCGAGCTCGAGCGTGCGCTCGGCCTGCAGCCATCGTCGACGGAAGTTCTCAACAATCTCGGCCTGTATTACTCGAAGAGGAGCGACTACGCGCGAGCGCTCGATTATTGGAACCGGTCCCTGTCGATCCAGCCCCAGCAGCCGCAGATACGGCAGGCGGCGGATGCGGCCCGCTCGCGCCTGTAATTCGGGCCGTAATAATGTAATGGGGTCGTAGCTTTCCTTGTGATTTTTCTACAGTCAGTAGAAACCTCTCAAAGTTCGCGAGTGGATCAAGGAGAAACCGGTTGTGCTCGGAAACAGAAGCGACTGCGATCGCGGTCGCCTGCCTGGGGAACGCACCTTTCCTTGCTACAGCCAGTAGAAAAATCACAAGGAAAGCTACGACCCCAATCATTATTTGACGGGAAGAGGGGCGGACGCTAGAGTGTTCACTGCAACTGAGACTTAGTCTCAAATAGCCATCTACATGCCGATCGTTCAACGCGAAATCCACCGCTTCCAGAATTTCCTCGTCGCTCAGGGGCTGAAGATCACCAACGAACGCACCGCGCTCGTACGCGAGATCTTTTCCACGCACTACCACTTCGACGCCGACGAGCTCCTGTTCAAAATGAAAGAGAAGAGCGTCAAGATCTCGCGGGCGACGATCTACCGCACGCTCGAGCTGCTCGTCCGATCGGGCCTCGTTCGCCGTGTCCATCTCGGCGAGGACCACTATCACTACGAATACGTCAGCGGCAACTCACACCACGATCATCTGATCTGCACCACGTGCGGCAGCGTGATCGAGTTTCACGACCCCTCGCTCGAAGCTCGCCAGCTCGAGATCTGCGAGCGCAAGAAATTCACGCCCACATTTCACAACCTGCAGATCCTCGGCATCTGCGATGCGTGCCGGCGCAAAGGCGAGCAGCCTGCGTCCCCCGATCGCGTTCAGATGATCACCGAGGATGCGATGCAGCTTCGGAAATAGGAAATGATTCCAGCACTGATTATCGTCTTTCGCGAAGGCTTCGAAGCGTTCCTCTCCGTGGCAATCATCCTGGCCTATCTGCACAAGACTGGACGCGAATGGCTACGTCCAACTGTCTATTGGGGCATCGCAACATCGGTTGTCGCGAGCTTCGCGCTCGGTTGGGAACTGATGCGCGTCAACCAGTCGCTCTGGGAGGGCGTGCTGGGGCTCGTCGCCGCGGTTCTCGTCGCGAGCTTTGTCATTCACGTCTGGCGCACCGCACCGCGAATGAAACGCGATATGGAAAAGCAGCTCGAAGTCGCGTCGACCCAGACGTCGCGAGTGCTGTCGATTGCAGCAGTCTTCGGCTTCACGGTGCTAATGGTCACACGCGAAGGCATGGAGACGGCGCTGATGCTGATGCAGGTCCGCACCGGGCGCTTCATCATCGGCTCGCTGCTGGGAATCGGAGCGGCGGCCTTGATGTCATGGGCCTGGGCGCACTACGGGCATCGCATCAACATCAAGCGATTCTTCCAGGTCACCGGCATGTTCCTGCTGCTGTTCGCGATTCAGATCGTCTTCTATTCGATCCACGAGTTTTCGGAAGCCGGTCTGCTGCCGAACAGCGAAGCGATTCACACGGCGACTGAACCGTTTTCGCCTGTGGGTGTTTACGGCAAGTGGTTCTCGGTGCTGATGGTCGGGATCTGCGCGGCGTGGCTGATCACGATGTCGATGAAAGATCGGCTGGAACGCTCTCGCCAACTCGCCCGATAAGCTGATCCAGCCGGCGAAGCGTTCGTTCTTTGCCGAGGACCACGGCGACGTCGAAGACAGGCGGAGACGAGCCGCGGCCGGTGAGCGCCAGCCGCAGAGGATGAATCAACTTCCCCGCGCCGATGCCGCGCCGCTCCGCGATCGCACGAACCGCTTGCTCCGCAGTCAGAACGTCGAACGGCTCCGTTGACGCGAGCACATCGCGCATCTCTCGAAGGCTTTCTTCGAGGCCATCGCCCTTCAAATGTTTCTTCGCAGCCTCCGGGTCGTATTCGACCCCATCATCCGACACAAAGTAAAAGCTCATCTGCTCGGCCATCTCACGCAATGTGCGCGCACGCTTCTGATACAGCTCGATCAGCGCCAGCAGCTCGAAAACCGGCCGCGGCTCGGGAAGAAAGGGCAGGAGATGCGGGTAGATCTCGTCGGGCGTCATTCGCGCCAGGTACTGCCCGTTCATCCACAGCAGCTTCTCGGTATCGAAGACAGCAGGAGCTTTGTGCACCTGCGACAGATTGAAAAGCGCGGCCGCTTCCTCGCTGGTAAAAATCTCGCGGTC
>QHVY01000073.1 GCA_003223695.1 Acidobacteriota bacterium | reverse complement strand
ATCACCGAATAATCCCGAGATGCTCATCTTCCGCGGCCGCTACCGGATGGATCAACGTGATTGCGCTGGCGCGTTGTCAGATTTTCTCATCGCGGAGAAAGGCAACAATGCATTGGCGTTCGCTTCCGCCGGTCTCGCTCAGATGTGCCTCGGCGACCTCGGCGCTGCACAACAGAGCTTTGCGCATGCGCGCGAGCTCGATCCGACTTTGAAGCTGCCGAGGTAAAGCATTCACCACAGAGAGCACAGAGGACACAGAGATGTCTCTGTGATCTCTGTGTGCTCTGTGGTGATCACAGTCTTATTTTCTGGACCGCGGTACCGATCTCGTTCGACAGGTCGTCGCGCAGCGTAATGGCCACGGTGAACTCGCCATTGTCGAGCCGCACATTCATCTTGTATTGAAACGGATCACTCGGTGCGGCTGTAGCAAACGAGACGTCCTGCACTTTGTGGTGAAAGCCGACGTTGTTGCCGGCGGCGTCGAAAATCGAAAGATAAACGTGAACCCGCCCGACGTAGCGGCCGTCCTTCGGCAGCAATGTCACCTTCGTCATCGGCATTGCGGCGAGCATCGCCACGGCCGGTTTGCCTTCCGCCTTCAGATCGCTGACGTTGAGCGTGACCGGAACATCGGCTGCCGGCTGAAGAATTGAGACGCGCAACCGCAGCAATTGCTCGAGGCGCTCGTCCGCCGGCAAATCGAGATAGCCCTGGCGGTGAACCACGCGCGTGCCGGGACGCTTCACGCGCACGGCGATGCGATGGTATTGCCGATCTTCACCGTGAGTCGGTTCGTAACCGAGGAGGTAGTACTTGCCGGCAGCGGAGTTGATCGTGTCGAGCGATTCGCGCACGTTGTTCGAGCTGAGAAACAGTCCGCCGGTGCCGGAGGCGATCGTCCAACCGGACGATGTATCGCGCAGATCGCTTCCCGCGGTGATGTTCATGCCCTCGATGCCACTTCCCGACGAGTGATAATCCACGTCGTGCTGTGGCGCCGCGGAGTGATGACCGGCGACACGGATAACGTGAATGCTCATGTTCGCGGCGTTCGCCTCGCGCACGATGGCGTCGATCATTCGCGCGCTGGTCGTTTTGGCGTCCTGCAGCTCGCGGTCCGCGCCAGTGTCGAACGACGAATAGCTCGTGTTCAGGTCGATCGATCCTGTGAGCAGAACCGCAAGCTTCTTTCCTTCGATCGCTGCAAAAGCGTGCGTGGCGTCGATCAAGCCGCGTGCGGTATTCGCCAGCGAGCGGGCGTTGCGATTCGTGCGTTCGCGCGACTCGAACTGCGCGGGCACATCCAACTTTCGCTGGAACAGCGAGTCGTCCAGCATCGATCGATCCATCATGTCGCGGAAGCTTGTGGTCGCCGAGCCCCGAATTTTTGCGATGGCAGCGTGAATCGCCTTTTTGTCCGTGGTGAACGGCAGCACGATCTCGAGCTGCTGCGCGATCATTCCCAGCGCCCATTCATAGCTGCCGTCGAATGTGCCATCGATGAACTGATCGAGTGTGCGCAGCGCGGCGTCGCGATCGGATTTGTCGATGTAATTGTTGTCGACCAGCAGAATCACTCGCCGGCGCAACTGCAGATCCGCCGCCGCGTGCGATTCCGGTCGTGCCGGCGGGCGGTCTACGAGCGAGAAATTCGTGATCTTTTGCGGCTGATTGTCTTCGGCGACTTCGAAATCATCGCGTTTGAGATCACTCACCGGTTTGCCGGCGGCATCGATCACCGACACATCGACGTTGATGACTTTTACATCGATTCGCGCTGCGGTCTGAGGTGTGGGTACCGGCCCTTCGGCCGGCACAGGCCAGGCAAAGGCCTGGCCACCACACAGAAGCGAGAGAAGAGCAGTACCGAGGAGGGTTCGCATAGTCAGAGGCGGATGACTTCGCTGCTGCTGCCGATTTCGTTCGACAACTCGTCGCGAAGGGTGACGACAATCGTGAATGCTCCTTTTTGTACGTGGACTTTCATCGTGTAGCGGAAGTCGCCCGCGCCGGATCGTTGCTGCGGCGTAATTGTGACTTCCTGCGTCTTGTGACTGAAACCGATGTTGCGCCCATTCTCGTCGAAGATCGAGCAGTAGACGTGAACGCGTCCGATGAAATTCTGATCCTGCGGCACGACGGTGATTCGCGCGAGCGGCATCGCCGTCGTCACCGGCACCACCAGGTCGCGGTCACCGAGCGCTGCCTCGCCGATCTGCACTTTCACGGGCAGCGATCCGAATCCGGAATCGAAATTCATCCGAAGCCGGAGCATTTGCTCCAACTGATCCTCAGGGGTCTCGTCGAAATAGCCGACGCGATTTGCCACCCGGATACCCTGCCGCTTCACGCGGACTTTGATCGTGTGGTACTGCCGGTCGCCGTTATGTTCGGGCGAGTAACCGAGCGAATAGAAATTCGATGTCAGAGTGTCGATTTTTTCCAATGACTGATGGATGTCCGAAGACGGCAGATACATTCCGCCGGTGCCGAGGGCGATGGAGAGAGGGATGGAATCGACGTCGGTGACGTCGATCGGATCATTTCCGAAACCTCTCAAGAGATTCGCTGACGTCGTGCCTGACGAGTGATTGGACACATTGTGCTGCGGCGCGGCCATCCCGCGCGTACGAGCGTTGATGACGTGTACAGTAAAGTTCGCTCCGTTTGCTTCGCGCACCATGGCTTCCGAGATTTCGCCAATTTGATCCCGCAACTGCCTCAATTCCCAGTCGTTTTCCTTTTCGTATGCGGTGAACGTGGTGTTTGTTTCCATACCGCCGGTCACCAGGATGATGAACTTTTTCCCGTCTTCGGCCGAGTATTGGCGTGCCGTGTCGACAACAGCGCGGGCGGTGTTCTGTACCGTCAATAGATTTCGAAAAGTTTGTTCGCGCCCGCCGAAGGCCAGCTTCTCTTTGTAATCGTCGGAGACGGTGACATCGCCTTTTCTGATGAAACGTTCGGAGAGGATGGAGCGGTCGATCTGGTGCTGCCCCTCGTTGCTGGCCATCTTGCGGGCCTTTGCCAGCGCGTTGTGCACCAGCGCCTTATCGCTGGTGAACGACTGCAGCATGTCCACGCTGTGTCCAATCGCCGCCACCGCCCAATCGCCGCTGAATGAATCGTTGAGATATTTCTCGACGACATCGAGCGCCTGGTTTCGCTCAACGACGCTGAGATAGTTGTTGTCGACGATGAGAAGGATGCGGCGCTTCTGCGGAGCGATGCGGTCCTTTGCGGCGGCCGCCGAGGGCGTCGGCCCTCCACGAATCACAGAGAAATTCGTCAACTTCTGAGGGCGGCCATCCTCGAGAATTTCGAAATCATCCTTCGTGAGGTCGGGGACAGGATTGCCGCGATTGTCGGTGACCGATACGTCCACATTGACGACATGAACCTCAACCTGCGCCGTTAGCGGTGGAAGCGGCCCGACGTTCTGCGCCCGGCCAACGGCAGACACGGCGGCTAAAATCGTAACAATTAATGTACGCATTTTTATCCCCTGTACTGTGAATTCTAGAACCGTACGAGCTGCTGCGTCACTCCCACGGCCTCGCTGATCTGATCGCGAATGGCGACGACAATGCGATACGGCTTCCCTTTCGTCAGATACACCTCGGTCGTCTCGTTGAGATTGCCTGGCCGCACATCACGAAGGAGGTGAACAAACCAGGTGTTGCGACCGCTCGAATCGAAAATCGAGATGTAGATGTCCACGCGACCAAGGTTCGAAACGAACGCGAGTTGCTCGGCCGGAACCGTGGTCCTCATCGGCACGATGACCGCGCCGTCGACCTTGCGCGGCTCATCGAAGGCGATGGTCACCGGGATCGCAGATCCGGCGATCAGGAACGTGCCGAATGTTGAGCCTAACGTCCGCTCGATCTGCTGCGCTTCCGGCAGATTAATGTAACCCTCGCGATATTGCAGCGCGTAATGGCCCTTCTTCACGCGCACGTGGATACGGTGGTACTTGCTGTCGTCGGGATGCTTTGGCTGGTAACCGAGCGAGTAAAAATTTGATGACCCCGTGTCGAATTGCCTTAACGACTCCTCGACTCTGTTGCCCGGCATCAGACGGCCGCCGGTCTCGCGCGCGATCCAGTACATCGACGGATCGCCTGCGGCAATGCCTTCGGGATTGATGATGTAGAAGTTCACGTTCGACGCGTTCGCTTCGTGAATGAGGTAGTCGCGGGTAAGCGTGATCTCCTTTGAAAGTCGCAGATCGGCAACGCCCCAATCGTTCAGCAAAAGCTGTCCGGTCAGCAACAGGATGACTTTCTTGCCGCTCGTGGAGGCGAAGGCGCGGGTTGCTTCGGCGATCGCATCGATGGACTGCCTTCCGGCGTGGACCTTCTCCCACAAATCGAGGCGATCCGGTTGCAGATCAAGCGACAAGCGCGGCACGTGTCCGCGACGAATCTCATCGAGCGCATCATGAATCGCTCGCTTGTCCGACGTCGGCGGGAGAAGGATGCGAAGACCGCTGTCAATCGCTCCGATCGACCAATCGTACTCGCCGCCGCGAAAACGATCGTTGATGAACTCCTCGAGCCGCTCGAGCGCGCGATTGCGTTCGAAAGGAGTCATGGAGTAGCTGTCGATGAGAACCAGAACTTTGCGCCGGAATCGCTCATCATGGAGGACAGGCAATCCTGCCTGTCCGGCTGGACAGGACAGACAAGATTGTCTGTCCTCCACCACATAGAAATTCGTGATCGTCTGCGGCGCGCCATCCTCGAAGATTTCGAAATCGTCGGGTGTCAGGCCGCGCACCGGTTTTCCCGCGCGATCAGTCACCGTCACGTCGACGTTGTCGACGGAGACTTCGATCTTTTCGACGAGTGGGGCTTGGGCGAGAAGCGGCGACGCAGCGATGAGCAGCGCAAACAGCGTCACGGGCCGACGCATAGGTGCCCATTGTTGCAAAAAAGGGCGCTCTTGCGAGCGCCCTTCGAAGTGTAGCAATAGGTGTTTGACTAGAACGTCACGCGCACACCGAGCTGAGCAAGGCGCTGCTCGCCTTGTCCGGGATCACCAGCGTAGAAGCTTGGCTGATTATAAGCAGCGGACGAACGGTTGCCGACGAAGCCGCCTTCATTCTTGGAGTTGAAGAGATTGAAGACTTCGCCGATCAACTCCAACCCGTAATTGCTGAAGAATTTCATTCCCCAGGCAACGCGTGCATCCATCTGCGAGAACGATGCGCCGCGAAGCGTGTTCACGTGGCTGACCCCCGCCGGCAGATCGAATTTATAGCCATCGCCGTTGAGATCTACGCCGGCCCAATCGGTGTATGGCGTTGCGGAGCGATAGCGAATAATGCTCGAGACGCTGATGCCGAACGGCGCGCGATAGAGGCCGCTGA
>QHVY01000072.1:3713-21449 GCA_003223695.1 Acidobacteriota bacterium | reverse complement strand
GACGCGGTGCTTGCGATCTTCGCCCGTCATGGAATCGTTCCGCGGATTCAAGACGCGCTTGCTTTTGCACGCGAGAGACAAGTGTTGCTTCTGAAACACACGTCCAGCGGTGTGACGATCGAAGTCACGTTTGCGTGGCTGCCATTCGAAGAAGAGGCTCTGCGTCAAGCCCGTGATGCGGATTTTGGCGGGATCGCGCTTCGACTCGCGCGACCGGAAGACCTGGTCGTTTACAAGGCTGCCGCGTGGCGGGATCGAGATCGGTCTGACATCGAACGGCTGCTGGCAATTCATATTCAGGATATTGACCTCGTACGAGTTCGCGCGCTGATCGAGCAGATCGCGCAAGCTCTCGACGATCCGGGGCGCGTTGCAGCGTTCGACAAGATGGTCGAACGCGCGCGCGGCTGAACGCTCCTACCGCCCACCCCGCAACTGCCGCAACTGCCCGATCTGCTCCGCCGTCATTGAATTCTTGATGCGGATCAGCATCGACAGGTGGATCTTCTTGATCTCCCGCTCGAGGCCCATCACTTTGTCCGCCTGCTCCAGAACGCGCGCCTCGTCGATGGGCGTCTGCTGAAGCATCTGGACCATCGCATCGCTGGCTTCTTTCAGCTCCCACTGCAAATCGAAAAATTTCGACTGCGCGCGCTGCACCTCGTTCTTGATCGTGGTGCGCTGCTTCTCATCGAGATGCAGCTTCTGCGACTGCGACATGATCAGCTCGGGCGGAAAAAGCTGCTGACCGATCGGATCTTCCTGCGGCGGCGGCTGCTGGCCGAATGCCGCGGTTGCCACGAGTAGGAGGAGTAGCGTTTTCATTGGCGGGTTCCTTTCAGATCGGGGACGGAATCGAGTAGCTCGCGTCCGGGCGTTTGCAACAGAAAGTCGGTGGGCGCGCGCCAGGTGCTGATCGATGGCGCGGCAGGACGACGCGGAATGATCGCGACGGCGAGGACGATCAGCAGGACGACCGCAAACGCGAACGTAGAGCCGACTCTCAGTCGGCTCCGGAGCCGGCTAAGAGCCGGCTCCACGTCCCACAGACGTTTGAACGACGGAACGTGCGCTGTCTCCGCGCGTCGAAGCTCCTTAAAAGCATCATGCAGGCGATCGTCATTCATCGGTCGAGTTTCCCATTGAGCTGTGCGAGCAGTTGTTTCTTGCCGCGTTGATAGTGCACGCGCGCCGATCCGATCGACAGGTTCAGCGCGATCGCCGCTTCTTCGATTGTCAGGTCGTGATAGAAAACAAGCTCGAGGACTTCGCGCTGACGTCGAGCGAGATTCTGCAGCGCGGTCAAGAGAATCGCTGCCACGTCCGAATACTCGACCTGGCGTACAACGACTTGCTCTCGCGCCCACTTGGCGAGAAGCAGATCGCGCACAG
Source organism: Acidobacteriota bacterium (assembly GCA_003223695.1). Classification (GTDB taxonomy): domain Bacteria; phylum Acidobacteriota; class Thermoanaerobaculia; order Gp7-AA8; family Gp7-AA8; genus Gp7-AA10. Next base: position 20,057 of record QHVY01000072.1, on the reverse strand, counting down.
ACCGGCGCCTCGCGCGCGAAGCTGCAGTTCGCCGAATCACTGCGAACAGCCACGTCTTCAGTGACGAGCGGCCGTCGAATCGCGCTTTTCCTTCGAGAATTTTCACGTACACGTCCTGCAGAACCTCCTCCGCTTCGGACCGATCGCGCCGGCAACAGGAAAGAGCCCAGGCGTAACTCGCGGGGTGGAGCCGCTCCAGCTCTTCCTGCTGCATGACGACATCGGTCGACGATTGGTGGCGCGAGCCGCGCGGCCATATGACGTCATATGGATTGCCGGCCGAAGGGACCAATGGATCATCAGAGGAGGAAGTCATGAAGAGGCTTGCCGCATTGCTCGTCGCGATTTGTTGCATCACTCCAGTGTTCGCTCAGTCGCCGGATCCGGTTGCAGTTGTTGCCCATGTTTTGGAGCTTTCCTCGGAGCAGATTACGGCCTGGAGCGACATTCTGCACGCGCGGCAGGCGGCACTTCAGCCATTAGCGGAACAGTCGCAGGAGCAGCAGCAGACGATCGCGCAGGCGCTTGCCGGCGCGAACCCGGATCCGCTCGCGATCGGTAAAGCCTTTATCGCGCTTCACGATTTGCAGATGCAGATCGCGGCAGCCAACGCGCAGAGCGCGGCGCAATTCGAGAAGCTTCTAACGTCTGATCAGTTGCAACGACTGAACGCGATTCGCGGCGCGGCGCAGGCGTGTCCAATTGTGCCGGCATTCCAGGCGACTGGGCTTCTCGGCTGAAAAAGCCTCACCACAGAGCACACAGAGAGAACGGAGACTCCTCTGTGTGCTCCGTGCTCTCTGTGGTGATCTTTCGGTTTTCTTCCGGACTTTTAATCCGTACCGCGCAACCATCGCGCGGTGACCAGTGTCGGAGTGGCGCTGCCGGAGGATGCTGACCTCGCACAAGAGCTCGTCGGCCGCGCCGCGGAGCTCGCACAGCGACTGAACGGGCGGTGGGTGGCCTTCGTCATCTGCAACGATGCGCTTCCATCGCCGCGCGCGGAGAACGCACTTCGGCAGGCGGAGCTGGCGATGCGAAGCGGCGGTACGGTGTTCTTCTGCGAGGGAGAGGACATCGCCCAGACGCTGATCGCTCTCGCCTCGCGCGAGCGCGTGGACATCCTGATCCTCGGCACGCCGGCGCACCGCTGGCCGTTCCGGCGCAACACGGTCGAGCGCGTGGTCCGCGCGAAGCGTCCGTTCGATGTCGTGGTCGTCGGCAACGGCGGATCGTGAACAACAAGCGCATTCGCCGTCTGATCATCGGCCCGCCGCGCGATGTCACCGATCCGAAGATTTTCCATCACGTTTCGCTCGTCGCGTTTCTCGCGTGGGTCGGCCTTGGCGCCGATGGTCTGTCGTCATCGGCGTATGGCCCCGAGGAAGGCTACAAAGCGCTCGGCGCGCACTTTCATCTTTCGATTCTCCTGGTGGCGATGACTGCGATCACCGTCGCGGTGATCTCGATCGCCTATTCGAATCTGATTCAGCATTTTCCGGGCGGTGGGGGAGGGTATCTCGTAGCCACGAAACTTCTCGGCAATCGCGTCGGCGTTGTTTCCGGCTGCGCACTCCTCGTCGATTACGTGCTGACCATCACCGTTTCGATCGCCAGCGGCTGCGATCAACTGTGGTCCTTTCTGCCGCCTGCCTGGGGATCGTACAAATTAACATCGGAATTTATCATACTGTTTATTTTAATCATTCTGAATCTGCGAGGCGTGCGCGAGTCGGTGACCATCCTGGCTCCGATTTTCATGACATTCATCATCACGCACGTCTTCGCGATTCTTTATGCCGTCGCGTCTCATTTTCCGGAGCTGCCGAAAGTCTTTCACGATGCACACACCGAGTTTCGCGCATCGGTCCAGACGATGGGATTCCTGCCGCTCATGCTCATCCTCCTTCGCGCCTACTCTCTCGGCGGCGGCACATACACGGGTATCGAGGCTGTGTCGAACGGTGTCTCAATGCTTCGCGAGCCGCGCGTGCGCACTGGAAAGCGGACGATGGCCATGATGGCCGCGTCGCTCGCGTTCACCGCAGGCGGAATCATGTTCGGCTACCTGCTGACGCGCTCCGTTCCCGCTGCCGGCAAGACGATGAACGCGGTACTGCTCGAGAACCTTTTCGGGCATTTCCACGGCGGATACGCGTTCGTGATTCTGAGTCTCGCGGCAGAAGCTGCGCTGCTGTTCGTCGCGGCGCAGGCCGGATTTCTCGACGGCCCGCGAGTGCTGGCGAATATGGCCCTCGACTCGTGGATGCCGCATCGCTTCAGCCAACTCTCCGACCGCCTGGTCACGAAGAATGGCATTTACATGATGGGCATCGCCGCCGCCGCATCGCTGATCTACACCCGCGGCGACATCACCACGCTCGTCGTCATGTACTCGATCAACGTCTTCATCACGTTTTCTCTGACTGAGCTCGGAATGGCGCGGCACTGGATCAAAGACCGCGCGAAAGAGCCGAAGTGGAAGAGCCAGCTCACGATCCATGGGACTGGCCTGGTGATGTGCCTCAGCATTCTGACCATCACCACCTTCGAAAAGTTCAGCGAAGGCGGATGGATCACCGTCCTCGTGACCGCTCTGCTGATTGGGCTTTGCTTCGCGATCCACTTTCATTACGACAACGTACGCTCGAGCATGAAGCGGCTGGACGAAATCCTGGCGAACGTGCCGCCGCCTGAGAACGTCTCGAGGGTCACTCCTTCGCCGCTCGATCACAACGCTCCCACCGCCGTGATCAGCGTGGCCTCTTTCTCCGGATTTGGAGTGCATCAGATTCTTTCGATTCACAAATCATTTCAGAACTTCTTCAAACAATTCATTTTCGTTTCCGCGGCGGTCGTTGACTCCGGCAACTTCAAAGGAGTGGAGGAGATCGACCGCCTCGAGGAGAACACGGAGATGAATCTCCGCCAGTACGTCGCGTGGGCGCAGAAGCAAGGCTTGCGCGCCGATTACCGAATGGCCGTCGGCACGGAGCCGGTCGAGACGATCGTCGAGATTTGCCGCGAGGTGGCGCAGGAGTTTCCGCGAGCCATCTTCTTCATGGGACGGCTTATCTTTCGCGAAGAGAAGTGGTACCACCGGCTGCTGCACAATGAGACGCCGAACGCCATTCAGCGGCGGCTGCAGTTCGACGGCCTGCAGGCCATGGTGCTGCCCATCCGCGTGCTGGCGTGAGTTCAATTACCATTGCCGATGTGCTCACCGCGCTTCGATTTCTGTCTGCGCTGGTCCTCATTGGCCTGGTCACGTTCGTCGCGCTCTCGGTCGGCGCAAATGCGACCACGGTCGGTTTCGCTTACCTCCTGGTGATCCTCGGCATTTCGATTACCACTGGCCTCGTAGTCGGGCTTCTCAGCTCCATCGTCGCTACGGCATTCTTCAATTACTTTTTTCTGCCGCCGCTGCACCACTGGACGATTGCCGATCCGGCCGATTGGGTGGCCCTCCTTTCCTTCTTCGTCACGTCGATCGTCGCTTCGCGACTCGTCGTGCGGCGCCAGGAAGTGGAACGTTTGGAGGCGCTGCACGAAAGCGACGCTTTGAAGACATCTCTGTTGCGCGCGGTATCACATGATCTATCGACGCCGCTGACCGCCATCGGATTACAGATCGAGCGTTTGCAGCGCCATCTCGATCAAGAAACGGTTTCCGATCTCGCAGAACAAATCAACCGCCTGCGCCGCCGCATTGAGAATTTGCTGGCCATGGCCCGGCTCGAAGCGGGAAATTTCGTGCCGAGGCCGGAGCCGACCCCTCCCGCCGATCTCTTTCGAGCGGTCCGCGAGCACTTGCCTCTGGTGAAAGACCTACGTGTTGAGGTCAGCGAAGACTGCCCCGACGTCCTCGCCGACCCCTCCCTCACGATCGAAGTGCTGGTCAATCTCGTCGAAAACGCGCATCGCGCGTCGCCGCAGAATTCTCAGATCGAGCTGCTGGCGTATCCGGATGGTGAGCGCATCCGGCTGGAGGTGCTCGACAAGGGGAGTGGCATTGGAGAGAGCGACACTGCGCATCGCGGACTCGGATTGGAGATCGCGCGCAGCTTCGCGGAAGCGAACGGAGGACACGTCACGCTGACGAATCGGCAGGGCGGAGGAGCGATGGCGCGCGTCGACTTGCCGGCGGCAGTACTTCCGGCCATCGCCGAGACATGATGACCGCGCGGATTCTCGTAGTCGATGATGACGCTGCGATTCGGTCCTCGCTCGCGCAGCGTCTGGGCGAGCAAAGTTACAGCGATCTCGTGCTGACGGACCTGGCAATGCCGAATGCCGACGGCTTCTCGCTGATCTATCATGTTCGGGCGTCGGGAGACACGCCGATCGTCGTGCTCTCAGTGCGCGGCGGGGATGCCGACAAAATCCGCGCCCTCGACCTCGGCGCCGACGATTTCGTGGTCAAGCCGTTCTCCACGCCGGAGCTTCTGGCGCGCATTCGTGCACAACTTCGCAGGATTGGATCGCGCTCGCAGCTCGAGTTCCCCGATCTCAGCATTGATCTCGAGCGTCGCCGCGTCGTTCAAGGCACGCGCGAATTGCGCCTAACGCCGACGGAGCTCGCGATTCTCGAGCTGCTCGCGCACAAAGCTGGGCGTCCGGTGACCTTCGACGAAATCATCGCCGCGGTGTGGAAAGGCGCGCCGGGAACGACGAACGACGCAGTGCGTGTCCACGTCGGCGCTTTGCGGCGAAAGATCGAGCCCGATCCGTCGAATCCGCGTTATCTCGTCACGGAGCCTTGGATCGGATATCGATTCATTGCCGAGCCTTTGTCATCCTGAGCCGCGAGCGCAGCGAGACGGCGAAGGATCGCCTGCGCGCTCAGGGGATCCCTCGCGCTCTTCGGCGCTCGGGATGACATGTACTCAGCGCGATGACGGCTGAGCGCGCTTGGTCAAAACCCGGCAGCCCATATGCATACAGCTCAAAATAACTGAGATGGAGGCCTTGCAACAGCGATCCGCGCTTTACGAAATCTTCATGCAGGCGCCGGCTGCCATTTGCGTTCTGCGGGGGCTGGAGCATGTGTTCGAGCTCGTCAATCCCGGATATCAGCAGCTCTTCAAAGGACGGCAACTGCTTGGCCGTCCGATCCGCGAGGCATTGCCGGACTTCGCTGATCATTTCGAACATCTCGATCGTGTTTACAACACCGGCGAACCGTATGTCGCGCGCGAAACTCGTGTGATGCTGGATCGAGAAGCATTCTTCAATTTCATCTACCAGCCGATGTACTCCGGTAGCGGGAGAGTGGAAGGGATCATCGTTCTTGGATTCGACGTGACTGCCGAGCAGCGCTCCCTTCTGGCCGCTCAGGAGATGAATCGCTCGAAGGATGAGTTTCTCGCCGTGATCTCACATGAGCTGCGCACACCTCTCACCTCGATCCTCGGTTGGGCGCGCATGCTCCGCATCGGCGGACTCGACGATGGCACGACTGAAGAGGCGCTCGATGCATTGGAGCGCAGCGCGCAGGCGCAGGTGCACCTCATCGAGGATCTGCTCGACGACACGCGGATCACCTCGGGCAAATTGCGGCTGAACAAACGTCCTCTGGAGATCAAATCGATCATCGAGTCTGCACTCGCCGATATCGCTCCGGCAGCAGAGACGAAACGCGTCCGCATCGTGAAGGATCTGCGTTGCAAATCGTGCTCAATGATCGGCGATCCGATTCGATTACAGCAGGTTGTCTTGAATCTCCTCTCCAATGCGATCAAATTCACCGAACCTGGCGGTAGCATTTTTGTAGAGCTGCGGCGGAAAACATCGCACGCGGAAATCGAGGTTCGCGATACGGGGCGAGGGATCGAGCCGGAATTGCTCCCGCAGCTTTTCCAGCGATTCCGTCAGGGAGACTCTTCGTCCGGACGAAAAGCAGGCGTCGGTCTCGGTCTGGCGATCAGCAAGTACCTCGTCGAACAGCACGGCGGCGCGATACGAGGGGTGAGCGATGGAATCGGGAAAGGGACGAGGTTCACGGTCGAGCTTCCGCTGACAGTCGAAGTTTCCGATGAACTTTCCGGCGTTCGTGTGTTGATCGTCGAAGACGAAGCGGACAATCGTGACGTCCTGGCCACGGTCCTCGAACGCTGCGGCGGCGACGTGCAATGCAGCGAAAGCGCTGACGATGCATTGCGCGCTCTGGAGGTGTGGCATCCCGATGTCATCGTCTGCGACATCGCCCTTCCTGACATCGACGGCTGCGAGCTCCTCGGGCGCGTCCGCGAACGTGCCGATATCCCTGCTCTTGCCTTGACCGTCTTCGGCTCCTCGGACGAGGAAGCGCGAATTCGCGCATGCGGATTCCAAATCTTTCGGCAGAAACCGATTGAGCCCGCGGATCTCGCACACGAAGTCGGCCGGCTGGCGCGGCGCGTCGAGGCTCGCTAGTCAACCGGCAGCGTCGTCACCAGACCGAGCTGCGATTTCGCGCCGTCTTTTTTCAGTAGCGAGCGTTCCAGGTAAGTCAAACGCGCCAGCAGCTCCGCCTGCGTGCGCATCAACGCAGTGATCTCCATCTTGTCCTTCGATGCCTGGCGATTCTGACTCATCATGATGATCGGTGCCTGCAACGCGGCGACGCTGGAGAGCACGAGGTTCAGCAGAATGAATGGATAGGGATCGAATTTCGTCGCCAGGACGACGTTGATCGCCATCCAGATGATCATCCCGATCGAGGCAATGAAGATGAACGGCCATGACCCGCCGAACGCGGCGACCTTGTCCGCGATGCGCTGACCGAATGTCAGGCGCTCTTCTTCCTCTGCAAGGACATTGCGCGACACTTGTCGCGACATCAGCTCGTTCGTCTGCCGCAATCGTTCGCTCATCTCGCCGATGATCCGGAGCGCCGCGGCGGGATTCTGATTCACGAAGTCCATGACGTCTTCGGCGTCGAGCGTCATCAGCTGCGTCGGCTTCATCGCGATGGCAGTGGCGGACCGCGGCGCGTGATCGAATACGGAGAGCTCGCCGAAATACTGACCGGTGAACAGTCTGGCCAAACTCACCTTGGCCGGCCCTTCGCCGTAGGTGATCTCCACTGCGCCATCCGCGATCAGAAAGAGTCGCGCACCTTCATCGCCCTGCTTGAAGATCACCTCACCCGTTTCAGCGGTGTGCTCCTCGAGCCGGCTCGCGAGCACGCGAAGCTGCTCTTCAGTCAGAGACTCGAAGAGAGGGATATTCGCCAGAAGCTGTTCGCCCGTGCTCATCTTTTTCTTTGCGGCTCAATGTACAACACTTTATTCTTTTCGACACGTCCTGATGAGTCGGCTACGAAAACCGAATTTTATCAGCCGCTTCTTTGGCGCCCTCGGCCCCGGCTTGATCACCGGCGCCGCCGACGATGATCCGTCCGGAATTGCCACTTACTCGATCGCCGGCGCGCAGCTCGGGACCTCGCTGCTATGGACGGCGGTGCTCACCTGGCCGCTGATGGCCGCGGTGCAGATGATGTGCGCCCGCATCGGTATGTGTTCCGGTTATGGACTGGCGCATGCGCTGCGCCGAAAGTTTCCGACATGGATCGTGGCCACTGCGGCGCTGGCATTGCTCGCGGCGAACATCATTAACATTGGCGCCGATCTCTCCGGGATGGCCGACGCGGCGCAGATGCTCACCGGGTTCGATTCGCGGATCTACGTGGTCATGTTTGGCATCGCGATCAGCGCTGCGACCGTGTGGCTGCCGTACGCGAAAATCGCGAATACTCTGAAGTGGCTCGCGCTGTTTCTGTTCTCGTACGTCCTCACGGCGATCGTCGTTCGTCCGAACTGGTTCGCAATCGTCCGCGACACCTTCGTTCCGATGCTGCCCCATGGCAAAGAGGGTTGGTCGACGCTCGTCGCAATCCTTGGCACGACGATCAGCCCTTACCTTTACTTCTGGCAAGCTTCGCAGGAAGTTGAAGAAGAGAAGGTTCTGGGACGCGTGACCACAATCGCGCGCCGCGGTGCGACCGACCTCGAAATCATCACCCGTCGGCTCGACGTGCTCACCGGCGCTTTCTTTTCGAATCTGGTGATGTTCTTCATCATCATCACCACTGCCGTGACGCTGCACAGCCACGGCGTGACGAACATCGAGACCACCCGGCAGGCGGCCGAGGCGTTGCGGCCGCTCGCGGGAGCGGGGTGTTTTCTGCTGTTCACCGCCGGTGTGATCGGCACCGGCTTACTGGCGATTCCGACGCTGTCCGGCTCCGCGGCGTACGCGCTCGCGGAGACGTTCGCTTTCTATGCGGTGGTGCTTCTGTCGACAGCGATGGCCATCGCACTCGATTTCGCGCACGTCAATCCGGTGAAGGCGCTTTACTGGACGGCGATCATCAACGGTCTTCTCGCGCCGTTTCTTCTCGTCGGAATCCTGATTGTGTCGAATGACCGCGACATCATGCACAACCAGCCGAGCTCGCGCTGGAGTCAGATGGTCGTCGGGTTCACCACTGTGGCGATGTTCGCTGCGGGAATCGCGATGTTTGTGTTTTGATGGCGTTCTTCGTTCCTCGTTCTCCGTTCCTTGTGATTCACAGCATTCATAACGGACAACGACGAACGGAGAACGGACAACGACGCGATGCAGCCAAAGGAAGCGTGGGGACACGCGACAGCATTTCTCGAACGCTTCCGGCGCGTCGGGTGGTTCGACTTCCTTCTTCTCGCCGGCCTCGTTGGCGCGATCTTCGGCGTTCTCTCGCTAGCGGGCGAGTGGCGCGAATTCCGGCCCGCGGTTCACATTGATCTCGCGCCATCGTCACTTCCGCTGTACTCGCTTTCGCCTGCTCGCTGCTGTTCACTCTGACATACGGCTTTTGGGCGGCGAAGGATCCGATCTCGCAGCGGATTCTCATTCCTCTACTCGACATCCTGCAGAGCATCCCCGTTCTCGGCTTCATGCCCGGTGTGGTGCTCGCGCTGGTCCGAATTTTCCCCGGCAGCAACATCGGGCTCGAGCTCGCGTCGATCCTGATGATCTTCACCGGTCAGGCGTGGAACATGACCTTCAGCTTCTACCACTCGATCCGTTCGGTGCCGAAAGATCAGATCGAAGCGGCGACCGTGTATCGGTTCAATTGGTGGGAGCGCCTGAAGTGGGTGGAGCTGCCGTTCTCCATGATTGGTCTCGTCTGGAACAGCATGATGAGCATGGCCGGCGGGTGGTTCTTCCTCATGATCACCGAGTCCTTCGTGCTCGGCTCGAAAGATTTTCGCCTGCCGGGAATCGGCTCCTACATGAGCGTTGCGGTGGCGAGGGGCGATGTGCGCGCGATGGTCTGGGCGATCATCGCCATGGTTCTGATGATTGTCATCCTCGATCAACTCCTCTGGCGGCCCGTCGTGGTGTGGTCGCAGAAGTTCCGCGTCGAGGAAGGTGCGAGCGAAGAGATCGCCTCGTCGTGGTTCTACGACTTTCTCCGGCACTCGATGACCCTCGAATGGATTCGCGAAGCATTCGGCAAGCTGTTTCGCCGACCGCGGACCGCGGACCGCGGACAGCGGACCGCGAATGAAGCTCGAGGGTCCACTGGACATCTCGTGTCGCTCATCCTTTTTCTGCTTCTCGTCGGCAGTCTTCTGTTCGGCGCGTGGAAGCTCATCACGCTTCTGCGACAGCTCTCGTCGCACGATTTTCTTCCTATTCTTGCGGCCGGCGGCTGGACGCTCGGCCGTGTTTTGCTTTCGACTGCGATCGGCACGTTATGGACCCTTCCCGCCGGCCTGGCAATCGGGCTCTCGCCGAAATGGTCGCGAATTTTTCAGCCGATCGTGCAGATCGCGGCGTCATTTCCCGCGCCGATGCTCTTTCCGCTGGTCATCGCCATGCTCAAGGCCGCGGGCATTTCCCTCGGCTGGGGCAGCGTCGTCCTCATGCTTCTCGGCACGCAGTGGTACATCCTCTTTAATGTGATCGCCGGCGCGATGGCCATTCCCGCCGACTTGCGCGAAGCGTCGGACAGCTACCGCATGGACCGCTGGCTTCGTTTTCGATCGCTGTATCTGCCCGCGGTGTTCCCGTATCTGGTCACCGGATGGGTGACTGCGGCCGGCGGCGCGTGGAACGCGAGCATCGTCGCTGAATTCGTCACGTTCAAAGGTCAGGTGCTGACCACCCACGGGCTCGGCGCGCAGATCAGCATCGCCGCGGAGCGCGCCGATTTTCCGTCCCTGGCCGCGAGCGTAATCCTGATGGCACTGATCGTGGTGGCATTTAATCGAACCGTGTGGCGGCGGTTGTATGCTCTTGCCGAAGAAAGATTCTCGCTCAGCAAATGACCACAGCACTTGAAGTCGCCGTCGAGACGCTCTGCGAGGCGCGACACGTTTGCCATGAATACGTGATGCCGAGCGGCAGCACGCTTCGTGTTCTAGAAGATATTAATGTGGCCATCAAAGCGTCCGAAGTCGTCGCGCTCCTCGGCCCATCGGGAAGCGGCAAGTCGACGATTCTTCGCATCCTCGCAGGCTTGATCAAACCGACGGAAGGTGAGGTTCTATATCGCGGAAAGCGCGTCGAGGGATTGACGCCCGGCGTCGGCATCGTCTTTCAAAGTTTTGCGCTGTATCCATGGATGACAGTGACCGAAAACGTGGAAGTCGTGCTGCGCGCCGCCGGTTTGCCGGAGAGCGATCTGCACTCTCGCGCCGAGCGGTCGATACGTACCGTCGGACTGGCGGGTTTTGAAGAGGCATATCCGCGCGAGTTGTCGGGCGGGATGAAGCAGCGACTCGGCATCGCTCGCGCGCTGTCGGTGAATCCGGAGATTTTGTTCATGGACGAGCCGTTCAGCCACGTCGACGCCTTGACCGCGGAGAGCTTGCGCGCCGAGGTGCTCGATTTGTGGGCGCCGCAGGATTCGAATCCATCGTCGATTCTCATGGTCAGTCACGACATCAAGGAAGTCGTGTACATGGCCGATCGCATCATCGTTCTGAGCAGTCACCCGGGACGCGTGCGAACGATCGTGCAGAATCCGCTGCCGCGTCCGCGCGACCAGCGTTCGCCGCAATTCGACAAGCTCGTCGATTACCTGCACGAGATCATCACCGGCGCCGAGCTGCCCGACGTGCCGCTGGAAATCCGGCGTCGGGAATCGGCGACGATTCAGGCCCTGCCGCCGTCAACGACATCGGAGATCGTCGGACTTCTCGAATATCTCGAGGCGCACGGCGGACAGGATGAGATTTTCGAGATCTCCGCGAATGTGCATCAGGAATTCGGCCGCGTCATCACCGTGACCAAGGCCGCGGAGATCATGGGATTCGTCGACACGCCGAAGCAGGACGTCGTTCTCATGCCGACCGGCTGGCAATTCGTTCGCGCCGGCGCCGAGGAGCGGAAGCAGATCTGGCGGACGCAGTTGCTGAATATCAAGCTGTTCCGCGATCTCTACGCGCGCCTGCAGCAGCATCCCGAGGAGCCGATTCCGGCCGACGAAGTGAAGGAGATGATCATCATCGCGCTGCCGCACGAGAATTACGAGACGATGTTCGACACGATGGTGCGCTGGGCGCGCTTTGGAAATCTGTTCGCGTACGACGAGGACACGGAGAAGATCACGCTGGAGTGAAGATGACAAACCAATCGTTTCGCGGCCGCACTCTGACGGCCTCGCTGACCGTGAAGGATCTTCAGAAGAGTTTGGCCTGGTACCGCGATGTGGTGGGCTTCACTGTCGACCAGAATCATGAGCGCGAAGGAAAGCTGACAGCCGTTTCGCTCAAAGCTGGAGACGTTCGTCTATTGATTGTGCAGGACGACGGAGCGAGGGGTTGGGACCGCGTCAAGGGCGAGGGCTTCTCTCTGCAAATCATTACAGACCAGAACGTCGACGAGATTGCCAAACGGATCAAAGATCTCGGCGGCACTCTCGACTCGCAGCCAGCCGATACGCCTTGGGGAGCTCGCGTGTTTCGAGTGCGCGACCCGGATGGATTCAAGCTGGTGATCTCCCACGATCCAAGGGCGGCAGGTCGGTGAGACACCCGGTTCGGAAATCGGCCCGACAACAAGCTTGCGCGAGAGCTGGTGGAGTTCATCAGGAACGTAATCGACGCCACTGGAGAATATCGTCCGGAACGACGGGCCGTGATCACAATCGGCGACTCGAGGTGCGCTGAGCGCCTTCGGAAATCTGTTCGCCTACAACGAGGACAGGAGAAGATCACGCCGGAGAAAAGATGTCATCCCGAGCGTAGCGAGGGACCTGGGGGCAAGGGCGGTGCGATGTCGTGCCCCACTTCCACCAGGCCCCTCGCCCACGCTCGGGGTGACAAGCGGGGCGTCACACCCGCGCGCTGCGCAGCGCGTCGAGCACTTGCTCCGCCAGATCACGCCGGAGAAAAGATGTCATCCCGAGCGTAGTGAGGGACCTGGGGGCAAGGGCGGTGCGATGTCGTGCCCCACTTCCATCAGGCCCCTCGCCCACGCTCGGGGTGACAAGCGGGGCGTCACAGCCCCGCGCTGCGCAGCGCGTCGAGCACTTGCTCCGCCAGATCACGCCGGAGAAAAGATGTCATCCCGAGCGTAGTGAGGGACCTGGGGGCAAGGGCGATGCGATGTCGTGCCCCACTTCCACCAGGCCCCTCGCTCACGCTCGGGGTGACAAGCGGGGCGTCACACCCCCGCGCTGCGCAGCGCGTCGAGCACTTGCTCCGCCGCTGACGCGCCCGCGATTTTCTCGAGGATCGATTCGTTCTGCGAGAGCCTCGCGAGTGATGCCAGCAGATGCAAGTGCTGCTCGCGCCGTCCCTCGGGAGAGACGAACGCGAAAATGAGCCGTGGCTCGGGCTGACCGGCGATGACGCCGGAGGAGTTGAGGCCGAGGGATAGGATGAAATCGGCGATGCCGGAGTGACGCGCGTGTGGAAGCGCGAGTGATCCGCAGCGCGTCGGCGTCTCCTCTTCGCGCTTGATCGCCGCGGCGATGATGTCATCGATCATCTGACGGTCATTCACTCGGCGCATCAATGCCGGGCGCAGAAGAATCGGAATCGCTTCGACGATCGTCCGCGCCTCGAATCGGAAATGAATGTCATCGACATTCAGCAGCTCGGTGAGATCGACGGCCGCGGCCATTGATGCATTGTGCGCCACGTTGTGAAGTTTCATCAATGCGCTTGGTTGAGTCTGATTTTGAGATGGAAGTGCGCATCGTACTTGCACGCCGTTATGCGCGCGCAAAGAACGCTTCGAAGCGCAAAAACTGACTCAACAGGAGAGCTGTCTTTATGAGGAAAAGTTTTATCGCAGTGATCGCATTCGCTCTGCTCATCGGGATCCCGGCGGCGATGGCGCAGAGCGCCGCATGCACAGCCGTGACGCCATCCAACAGCGCATTCAACGCCACGCTGCTCGGCTCCGGAATCTCCGGCGCTTCCGGATCGCCGAATGGATTCGTCAATGTGAACCTCAGCCTCAACGGGAATCAGGCGACCGTCACCGCCAGCTCCCTCGGGCTCAGCAACATCACCGGGATCTCACTTTTTCAGGGTCAGCCGGGCACTTCCAACGCCATGTTGATCCAGACGTTCAGCAATATCTCGAACAATTTCGTCAATGGTCAGTTCACCGGCACGATGACGTTGTCATCCGCGCTCATCAGTCAGATTCAGGCGAACCCATCGAATTACTTCTTCGTCGTCACCACGCCTGATTTTCCGAATGGCGCTGTTGCCGGCGCATTGGTTCCCACGCGACAGCAATTGATCACCGGCGTTCTGCCCGCGCAGAGCTCGACGAGCAGCAGCGGAGCATTTCTCCTCAGCATCGGGCCGACCAACGGGACAGGGAATGTCACGCTCAATTACGACATCTTCCTGAACGGACTCGGCAACGGAACGATCACCTCGCTGCAACTATTGCAGGCGGGCGGCATCACTCCTCTGCTGACGCTCAACAACGTGACGGTGGTCAACAATCGAATCGTTGGGTCGACGCAGATTCCGGCCTCGCTGGCGCAGCAGATTCTCGCGAGCCCATGCTCGTTCAGTCTCGGACTGAATGGCGCGATCTTGACGAACGGCAGTCTGATCGCACCGCTGGCGGCGAGCAACGAGGTATTTCTAGCCGTCGTCGGCTCCGCGCAGGGAGCGAACGGATCGAATTTCAAGACTGACGTCAGTATCTTCAACAACTCGGCCCTAGGAGTCACCACTTCGTCCGCCAACACGTTCGTTCAGTTCTTCCCGACGGGGACCACGAACTCGAGCGCGTCCGTAACGGCGCAGAGCGTGACGGCGCTCAGCATTCCGGCGCGGGGGACGACGACGCTCCGTGATGTGACGTCGTCTCTCTTCAATGGCTCGATTAGTGGAATCGGAGCGATGCGCATCCTGAGCGGCAGCAGCGTTTTCGCGAATGCCCGCGTCTATAACGATCAGACCGCGAGCGGCCGCGGCACATTCGGGCAATTCGAGCCCGGGATGACTCGCAGCCAGGCGATGCAGCAGGGCGTTCTGGTCGGCGTCGGCAACGTGACGGCCAACGCGAGCCTGGGTCGCACTGGAGATCCGCGACACGCATGGCGCTGTCATCGGCACTCAGATGATCACTCTCGGCCCCTGGATGCACACTCAGGTGCCGCTCGCCGGCGCGAATGGCATATTCAGCGGAATCACCGGCGACACGGGCACGAGCTCAGTGTTCTTCCTCTCGGGCAACCCGATCTTTGCGTACGCGTCGATCGTCGACAACGTCAGCGGCGACGCGAGCTTCGTAACTCCGTCCGCGCAGTAATCCTTTGTGTAGGGCGGCCCGCCCCGGCCGCCCCACCTTTGGGGTCGTAGCTTTCCTTGTGATTTTTCTACTGCTTGTGGAGAAATGACAGGAAGAGCTCTGATAGCCGGCTGATTATGCGGAATTCCGCACTTCATGAATTAGTCGTCGTGCGAGAGGTGATCGCTGCGAAAATCTACCTCTCGTAGAAAAATCACAAGGAAAGCTACGACCCCATGATCTGGCGGCGGCGGTTCATGCGATCCTTTGCGCCCCAGGCGTACTTGTAGTCTTCCGCGCCGCGAAGAAAATCGAATGTCGTAGCTCCATCCCGCACTGCGCACTCGATCGCGTGCGCGACGATGACCGTTCCCAGGCTGAGCTTCTCGAGATCGGGATCGTAGCCGCTGAGGTAGTAGTAAACCGTTCCCGCGTGCGCGAAGCCGTAGAACACGCCCACCACCCGCCCGCCCGCGCGCATCGCGTACATGCGGAGCGCGCCCGCGGCGAGCATCGCATGAGCGACATCGCGGTGAAACTGCTGGATGACATCGTCAGCGAGCATGCCCGGCATCCCGCGCCGCTGCCAGCGCGCGCCGTGCAATTCGAAGAGCGACTGCAGCATCGAATCAATATTCTCCGCGCTGGCTTCTTGGAAGGTGAATTGTCCCTGACGCTGGTAATAGCGGAGCTTTTTTTGAAAGTGCGTCGACGTCTGAAAGTTTTCCAGCGAGAGCACGAGACACGGATCCTGATCCTCGACATTCTCATTCCACCCGTCAGGCGAAGGCGTTTCCAAAATTGGTATGTTAGGCCGAAGCTGTTGCAGGTCCCACATCTGACAATCGATTTTCGTTAGCGCGTCGATGATGACCTCGCACTGTTTGCGTGTGGCGAGGACGTCGAGGTAGTCGCTGACTCCGGTTCCAAGAAAAAGACCGAGGGATTCGGAGTCGTCGCGGAGGACGTAGAGCGGTGCGAGCGCCTCGAGTTTTCCGCCGTCGCGAAGCGTGATCACTTGAAGCTCGTTCGACCCGAATTGCCGCCACCATGGAAGAAGCCACATTGGCGACTGAAACGGCGTCGCATCGGGAGAGCGGCGCCACAACTGGAGCCATTCATCCGCCAGAGCGGTGAGCGCGGCGTCAGTCGTGATGATTGCCACTTCCATGGTCGCGCGCATTTTAGCCGCGGGCAACTACAATCGCCGTGTGTCCGGAGACAAAGACTCTTTCTCCATTCCCACCGAACACTTCACGATCGAGGGCCGCTCACGTGCCGGACACGAAACGTATTTTCGCGTTCGCGAGCTCGGCATCGTGCTTGATATCGGCCGCGGCCCCGATCTAGCCATCGGCATGCCGCACATCTTCGTCACTCACGCTCATCTCGACCACGCCCTTGGCATCCCTTTCTACGCCGGTCAGCGGCATCTTCAGCGCATCGCCGGCGGACGGGTGTTCGTTCCCAGCGAAACAGCGGACGACTTTCGCGCGTTGATGGCTCTGCACGAGAAACTCGAAGATACCGAATACGATATCGAGATCGTCGGCGTCGCAGCGAACGACGTCATTTCAATCGGAAAGGGTCACGAAGTGCGCGGTC
>QHVY01000072.1:0-3692 GCA_003223695.1 Acidobacteriota bacterium | reverse complement strand
GAATTCGCCGGACGCGATGACATCAGCGATCTCCGGCGCAGCGGCGTGCGCGTCGTCGAGGAGTTTCGATATCCGCTGCTCTTCTATACCGGCGACACCGATCGGGGCATTCTCGAATCGAACGATGCGCTGTTTAAGGCAGAGGTCCTGATCATGGAGTGCTCCTTCGTCGCCGACGGTCATCAAGAGCGCGCCGCGCGCTACCGGCACATCCACTTCGACGATATCGCGGAGTTTGCCAATCGTTTTGAGAATCGCCTCATTGTGCTGACGCACTTCAGCCGCCGCTACTCGCGCGGCGAGATTCGCGACGAGATCCGCAGACGCTGTCCTGCTATTCTGCGCGATCGGCTGCGACTTGCTTTACCCGAGCCATTTCAGAGATTGTGATCACCACAGAGGCACAGAGGACACAGAGATACTCGCATTGAAATTGCAGTCGGGCCGAACTGTGAGGAAGGTAGCGCTGCTTGCGATCGTGCTGGCGATTGCTTTGCCACCCGATTTGCACGCGCAAAAAAAACGCACGAGACGGCGGCCGCGACGACGCGCCGCTCCAGCTGCGCCGGCAGAAGTCGCTGTCGGTCGTACTCTGGAAGAGCGGCTCGCCTCTCTGATGAACGGCACGACGGCGCGGAATTCTGACGCCAGTCTGTCCGTGGTGGAAGTCGATTCCGGACGTCCGATCGCCGAGCACAATTCGCATCTTCCGCTCGCGCCGGCATCGAACATGAAGCTGTTCACGACTGCCGCCGCGATCGATCTGCTTCATCCCGATTTCGAGCTCACCACCACGGTGTTCGTGCGCGGCAACATCGATCCGAGCGGCACGCTCACCGGCGACGTGAAAATCACCGGTCACGGCGATCCGACCATCGGCGGCCGCTTTCACGACGATCACGCCACCGCGGTGATCGACGAATGGGCGAACGATCTGAAAGCGTCGGGCATCAAAACGATCGAAGGAAATCTCATCTTCGAATACGGTTACATGGACACGGAGTACATTCACCCGACATGGCCGGCGGACCAACTCGTCAACTGGTACGAGGCGCCGATCTCCGCGTTTTCGATGCAGGAGGGATGCGTCGAGGTCCGCGTGCTCCCTTCCCGAAATGGAAAGCCGTGTCTCGTGCAACTCGATCCGCCGACGAACTACATTAATCTGCAGAGCTCCTGCGTCACCGGCCGCGGTCTGCCGTTCATCACGCGCGTTCGCGACACAAACACGGTCGTTGTGCGTGGCGGTGTCCCCGCGCGCTCCGGGCCGACCGAAATATTCGTGACGGTCGAGAATCCAATTCATTACTTCGCCGCCGTCACGAGTGAGTCCTTCGCGCGCGATGGGATCTCGCTGCATGGGCAGGTGATCCTCACGCCGCGCGACGCGCGTCCCGACTGGCGCGCGGTAGCACAGCACGCGACGCCGCTCAGCGTGATCGTCTATGTCATCAACAAAAAGAGCCAGAACCACTACGCAGAGCAACTGGTGAAGATCATCGGCGCCGACAAGAGACGCGCCGGCACATGGGCGGCGGGCACGAGCACGGTGACCGAATGGCTCACCGGAAAACTCACCGTTCCGCCTAACGAATATCACCAGGCCGACGGATCGGGGATGTCGCGTGACAATCGCGCATCGGCGAACGCATTCATCCATCTGCTGCGTTACATGTGGAGCACGCAGTATCGCGAAGACTTCGTCAGCTCGCTCCCGTATTCCGGCGATCCCGATTCGAAATTCGGAAAGCGACTTCGTACTGCCCCGTTCGCGCGACAGGTATTCGCGAAGACCGGCTACATCGTCGGCGTCGTCGGGCTCTCAGGGTACGTCCACGGCGCGAGCGGGAAAATATACGCATTTTCATTCATATTTAATCGATACCATGTCGGCGTGTACGCCGTATATCGGCTTCAGGATGAAATGTTGAAAGAGTTGATCAAGAACGGGTAGCGAAGTCGCGAAGTCGCGCGGTCTCGAAGTGAGCATCGCGAGACCTCGCAACCCCGAGACCTCGAAACCATGAGTCGCGACGCCATTGTTTTCTCGATCTGTAGCTTTTTGTTGGGTCTCGTGATCGGCAGTCTGCTCGTCGGCCCTCATCTCGCGCGTGGAGCGCCGCGGTCCTCCGCGGCCAAGACCGCCGAGGACGGCGGTCCTCCACAAAGCAATCCCATGGACACCGTCCGCCAGCAGATCGCGCAGTTGAACGCGGCGATCGAGCGCGATCCGCGGAATTTCGACGCCCTCGCGCAGCTCGGCACTATGTATATGGATGCGGCCAAGTTCCCGCAGGCGATCGGCTATTTCGAGCGCGCGCTCGTCGTCCGTGAAGATGCCGGCCTGCGCACCGACCTCGGCATCTGTTACAAGCAGAGTGGCCAGCTCGGCAACGCGCTCGCTGCATTTCACAGGGCAAGCGCCGAAGCGCCCGACCAATGGCAACCGCTCTACAACGAAGCGATCATCCTCGGCGAAATGCACCGCTTCGACGAGGCACGGGCGCTCATTCCGAAACTACAGAAGCTTCGTCCGAACGATCCCGGCGTGCAGCGGCTGGTTCAGGCGCTCGCCGGCCGCTAGATGGGAATCCTGCTCTGGCTGGTCGGCCCGACCTGAAGCGTATACACACCCGCGGATTTACGGATCGTCGCCACCGCTTGAAAACCGGGGAACTTCATGATGTCGCCCATGAGCTGGGCGTCTTCGCGGCTGATGAGCAGCCGCACTGCGTCATCAGCCGAATCCGCCTCAACGGTATCGAACGAAACCAGTTCGTTCGACACGGGTTTTCCAGCGCTGTCTGTGAGGTGCCGTTGCTCGATGGTGAACCGCATAATTGCAAGGTTTTTTGTGCATGCAATTCGGGTGCAATCCTGCCTGTTCTATACTCTTCTAAAGGCTTGGCCATGAGCGAAGAACGTGTACTCAATGAGATCCCGGTCATCGGTCGCGCCGATCTTCGCGAGATCGAGAAACCGGAGAGTGTTCCGTCGGAACGGTTTGCCGAAGCGATCCAGATCGGCTTGACGTTCGATGACGTCCTGCTTCGTCCGGCGAAATCGGAGCTTCATCCGAATTTCGTCGATACGGCGACGCGGCTGACGCGCGACATCCGGCTCAACATTCCGATCATCTCCGCGGCGATGGACACGGTGACCGAGGCGCGCCTGGCGATCGCAATGGCTCAGCAGGGCGGGCTCGGCGTCATCCATAAGAACATGACCATCGAGCAGCAGGCGGAAGAGGTCGACAAAGTGAAGCGCTCCGAGGCGGGGATGATCGTCGATCCAGTGACGATGCGTCCGTGGCAGTCGATCGCCGAAGCGCTGCAGGTGATGGAGAAGTACAAGATTTCCGGCGTGCCGGTGACGGACGCGAACGGCAAACTCGTCGGCATCCTCACGAATCGCGATCTCCGATTTGAAACGCGATTCGATCTGCCGATCGCCGAGCGCATGACGAAGGAGAACCTGATTACGGTTCCGGTCGGCACGACGCTCGAGCAGGCGCGCGAAGTTCTGCATCATCACCGCATCGAAAAACTTCTGGTCGTCGACTCGAACGGCGACCTCAAAGGTCTGATCACAGTCAAAGACATTCAGAAGGCGCGACAGTATCCGCAGGCGGCGAAAGATCCGCTCGGACGGCTGCGTGTCGGCGCGGCGATCGGAGTGGGCAGGGAAGGGCT
>QHVY01000211.1:22265-34055 GCA_003223695.1 Acidobacteriota bacterium | reverse complement strand
GACGCCATTGATGTGATTAAGCAGCTCGGCGCCACGATCATCGATCCTGCGGACATGGCGACAAGCGGCAAATATGACGAGACAGAGCAAGAGGTGCTCCTCTACGAATTCAAAACAGACATCAACAAATATCTGAGCGGCCTCGGCCTCAATGTGAAGACGCGCACGCTCGCAGATCTGATCAAATTCAACGATCTAAATCGGGATCGCGAGATGCCGTACTTCGGACAGGAGCTTTTCGATAAGGCCGAGAAGAAGGGGCCGCTCACAGACGAGAAGTACAGGAAAGCGTTGGCGCGAAATCATCGGATGTCGCGCGCCGAAGGAATCGATGCGGTGTTGAAGAAGCACAATCTCGACGCGATTATCGCGCCGACCGGCGGACCGGTGTGGCCGACGGACCTCATCAATGGCGATCACTACACCGGCGGCTACTCGACGCCATCTGCAGTCGCCGGTTATCCGCACATCACAGTACCTGCGGGCCAGGCGTTCGCGTTGCCTGTGGGCTTGTCATTTTTTGCAGGTGAGTTAAGCGAGCCGGCTCTGATCAAATTCGCCTACGCGTTTGAACAAGCAACAAAGGCTCGCAAGAAGCCAGCGTTTTTACCAACAGTGCGCTTATGAGAAGGAGAAATGAAATGCGTAATCTTCTCTGGCCCGGCCTGCTCCTGATGGTGGTTTCGTGTATGAGTCCATCGACTGTTGCTCCGATATCTGTTCCACTACAGTACAAGACCATGGCGAGTCCAGGCGAATACCCTTCGATCGGTACGTGCGCGGCCGTCTCAGATGCACAGGTGACCGACGCGCGCATGGACAAGACGCTCGGCAAGAGATTCGTAGAAGGAAAATCCGTACCTGCTGCATCGGTGACCACATCATCGGATGTCGCCGCATGGGCGCGCACCGGAGTTCTCGACGCATTGAGGCGCGCTGGTGTGGCGACGAAGTCTCCTGCGCCAGTGTTGCGGATCTCACTCGATCAGATCAATACCACCGAGAACGTCCTTCATCGCGCGGGCTACGAAGGCCGGCTGACAATTTCTGGCGAGCTGGTGAGCACACGAGGCACTTCCTGCTGGAAGAATCACTTCGACGGTTCCGCCGAGAACTACGGATATGCGGGCAGCGTGGAGAATTATCAGGAAACGCTCAACCACGCGCTCGATCGAGCAATGATTCGTCTGTTGAGCTCTCCCGAATTCAAGAGTGCAGCTTGCTCGTGCTCGTGAAAACCGGGCCGGCTGGAGAGCCGGCCCCACATTACTCGCTTACTGGCCCCGAATGTTGCGCGTTACTGTGATGGAATCGGCCATGTAGCGTCCGTTTCCATTGTCAACCGCGCGGACATCAATCTGATCGCCGCGTTCGAGCGAGGACGGCGAATAGGTCTGCCCCTGATAATAGACCGGCGTCTGGGATCCATAGTAGACCGAATAGGTCCCCTGACTTCCGTTCGTGCGCAGGCCGGTGACATAGGCGGATGTCACGTCAATTCGTTGCGCACTCGCGTCGACGTAATTGACGGTCCCCTGAATAGCAATGGTCTGGCCACTTGGATATGTGCCGCTCGGGTATGTCCCCGGATAGGTGCTCGTAGTCGCGCTACCGAGGATATAGACAGTGTCAGCAACGTATCGATTATTGCCATTGTTGTAAGCGCGAACGTCGATCTGATCGCCGCGGCGAATATCAACCGGGTTCACAGAACGATTCTGAAACGAAAACTGCGTTCTATTGTCGTAGTACACGGACGATGTGTACTGATTGCCCGGATTCCCATTGTTCGAGTTCACGTTCAGGTCAATCCGCCGGGCGTTCGTGTCGACGTTAGTGACTGTCCCCTGGATGTCGGTGCTCTGTGTCGTAGTCGGATAGTTGTTACCGGTGTTACCGGTGCCGAGTACGTCGCCGAGGCTGCCGCATCCTGCCAGGAGCACTAAGGCCACAGCCACAGTGGCTGCCAAGCTGATGCGTAAGGATTTCATTTTGCTTGCCTCCGCACTTATAAGAGCAAGCTGCGCGCCCGCGCTCACGCTACTGCGACGCGGCGTCGACGTGATTGCAAACCGATTGCAATGGGAATTCCGATCAATGCTGGCAGCCAGAACGATATCAATCTGTAAACGAGCACAGCGATGACTGCCGCGCTGCCGGGAATGCCAAGTCCTCCGTAAAGTGCGGCCATGGCGACTTCGATGACCGCGATGCCGCCAGGCACGAAGCTGGCGCGGCCGAGGAGAAGAGGGACACCGTAGCCGGCGAGCAGGAGCGTGAAACGCGGATGCTGGCCCGCCGCGAGGAAGGCATACCGCAGCGACAAGAAATCGAATGTCATCACGAGCAACGAGCTGAGAGCGGGTCGGATCCAACCTCCGCCGCGCAGCGTGTGCCATGTCTGCGCGGCGCGTTCCGCTGCTTCGACGAAGCGCACGTCGTCCGCAGACGGCCGAATGCGCTGAATCACTCGCGCGGCAAATATGCTCAGTGCTATCAGCCAATCGTTACGCGCGAGCAGGATGATCACCGTTGCGATGATTGCCGCCAGAACGGATATGACGACGATGAGCGCGATGAGCGTCGTTCGAGACAGCTCGTGCAGGAGCAGCAGCTCGATCGCGCTCATGAGCGCAAACAGAACGAGCGTCGATGAATCAAACAGCGAGGGCAGCCAACTGGCGAGCATCGACGCCCTTTGGGACACACCCGAATCGCGCGTCCATCGGTAGATCGACGCGCCAAATCCGAGCGCGCCCGCGGCGACGATGGCCACAGTGCCTGCGGCAAGCTCGATCAGTGCGGCACGGCGGAATGAAATGTGTTCGCCGGTCAGCGCCACCACCGACTGCAGCAGCTCGCCGTTCGAGAGGTAGCTCAGCGTCTCCATCGCCACTGCCAGGGCAATCGCCCATGGGGCCATGGTGCGAAGCGTTTGCAGCGACGCTTCGATCGTATCCACGCGCGGCAAGAGGAAGTGAACCAGCAACGCAAGAACCACGATCACCGGCACGATGCGCAGGGTGTGCAGCACCGTCTTTGGTGGTTCCTCGCCGAACTCCTCGATCGTTTCCTCGACCTCGGCCATAACTCCCTGCGGGGGGAATGCTCAGCTCGTGCCGGTTAGCTCAGGGCGTGTATCGCCGCGCGGTGATCTCGGGAGTGGTGATACTCAGCTCCGCGAGGCGCCTGATCATCGACTGCGTGGGCGGATCGGCGACGGCGTATGCCGCTCGAAGCAACTCGATGTGTTGTGGCGATTCATTCAGCGGCACTGTGAAGCCGGACTCGGGCTGTTGCGGCTCGCTGGTGGTGGTTTTTCTCCAGATTCCGTGCACCAGCTCGTGCCGTGCGTAGAGTTGCGCGCGTCGCACCTTTGCCGGCGCTTCGGCCGCCGGAGGCACACCCATGGCGTTTGCTTTCTGCTCGCGAAGTGCGCGCTCGACGCAACTTTCAATCAGCTTGCGAAGCGCTGTCGTGGAGAAAGGATCGATTCGCTCGATTTGAAGGCCGGACTGATAAATGTTCTTACCCCGCTGCAACTTCGTCCAGCGAAGCCGCCCCAAGAACTCGATCTGTTTGCCCTCCCAGGTGAAGGCGACCGGACAGTCTTTGCGTTCCGAGAAGAGAGTGGAATGCGTCAGGCGTACGCCGCTGACCGACGCGTCGATGATCTGAGCTCGCTCGCCGCATACGACCGCAGCGATCGGCTGATCCAGTGTGACTCGGGAAATGCTTCGCTGCCGGGTCATGAACTAGAAAAGAGCAACGTGTTTGCCGCTTGCCAGAATCGTCGTGACGCGCATCACCTTCGCGCCGAGCATAAAATGCGGGCTCGTATGCGTGCGATTCAGGTCAAACGCACCGGCGGCCACGAAGCACTCGACTATGTTGAAATCGAGAAGCCGAAACCAAAGAGCGGCGAAGTGCTCGTGCGGCTGGAATCAATCGGCGTCAACTTCGTCGATGTCTATCATCGCTCCGGCTTGTACAAGCTGCCGCTGCCGCTGACACCTGGATCGGAGGGCGCGGGCGTCGTCGAGGAAATCGGCGATGGCGTGCGTGAATTCAAGAAAGGTGATCGCGTCGCATTTGCGATGAGTCCCGGCTCATACGCAGAGTATGTTGTTGTCGCCGCGGCCAAGCTCGTACCGATTCCTGACGACGTCGACTTCAAGACTGCCGCTGCGGCAATGCTGCAAGGGATGACCGCGCACTATCTCGCGATCTCCACTTATCCATTGAAGGGCGGCGAAACCGCACTCGTGCATGCAGCGGCCGGCGGGGTTGGCGGATTGCTCGTGCAAGTGGCGAAAATGCGTGGCGCGCGTGTAATAGCGACAGTATCGACGAAGGAAAAGGCGAAGATTGCGCAAGAAGCTGGAGCAGATGACATCATCAATTATAAAGAGAGCGATTTCGAGGCAGAGACTCTTCGCCTAACAGATCATAAAGGCGTCAATGTCGTTTATGACTCAGTGGGCCAGACGACATTTGATAAGAGCCTCAACTGTGTGACCCGGCGCGGACTGCTGGCGTTGTTTGGACAGTCGAGCGGCCCGGTGCCGACATTTGATCCCTCTCGCCTGGCGAAGAACGGCACTTATCTGACACGGCCGAGTCTGGCGCATTACATCGCCGAGCGCGAGGAGCTACTATGGCGTGCCCGCGAGGTTTTCTCGTGGATTGGCAGTGGCAAGCTGCGATTGCGCATCGATCGCGAGATTCCGCTGCGCGATGCCGCTGAGGCGCACCGGCTACTCGAGAGTCGAAAGACAATGGGAAAGCTGCTGTTGAGGCCGTAAGGGCCGGCCAAGGCCGGCCCCCACACATTTCTAGGTCTTTGCTTTCTTGTACGCTTCCGCGTACCGCTTCGACTGATCCGGATTCTCAGCGACCTTACGAACGGCCTGTTCGAATTGCTGTTCTGTCAGTCCCTTGTCCGAAAGCAGCTTCTGCGCGTCCTTCGGGTGCTTCTTGATCTCCGCACCGAGCTTCCCTAAATCCTCGGGCGACAGATTCGTGGTCTGAGAGGCAACCGTGTTGTTAGGCGACGGCGTGTTGCTCGACGAGTATTGATTCTGATTCTTGCAACCCAACGCCAGAACGAGTGTCAGCGCTGCGATGGCAATCGAGATCTTTCTCATGGTCTCAATCCTTTCCATGTTCTTTTCCACCTTTGGGCTTCGCTTGACCCGGAGGTCCACCAGCAGGCGGGCCACCTTCGGGATGTCCCTTCGCCTGTCCCGGCGGTGCCGCCTGAGGGGCAGCCACGGCCGGAACCGGCATGCGTGCCGGAGGCGGCGCGGGCGCAGGCGATGACGAGATCATCGGAGCCGGGGCCGGCGATCTTTCGGCGCGCTTCCCGTGACCCTCTCCGCGACCATGTTCTTTAGGAACGATGGCGACGGGTGCGGGGGGAGGAGCAGCGACCGCGGGAGCGGGCGTGAATTGTCGTCCGCGTTTTTCGCCGTGCACGACTTCAGCTCCGGTCTGCAGTCCGAGCTGCTTCTTGATTTGTCCCGGCGGGCCGCCATGCGGATTCGCGCGAACTTCTTCGACGCGCGTGGTCACCGCGCGGGGTATGAAATCGCGCTCGACGAAGGCCGGCTGCGGAACCGGGACCGCAACGGCAGTGGGCGCCGGCGTCGGATTAACCACAATCTGGGTCTGCGCCGGATAGTACGTCTGCAACTGCTGCACGACCACAGGAACGAGCGCCGGGCCGGTTACACCTTGCGTAACCTGCTGCTGCACGTACTGAACGAACGGCTGTCCGTTGTCGACGACGAGTGCGACCGGCGCATAGCGGATAATTTCGATTTCCTGCAGCGGCGGAACATTCGCGCTGTCCAGTGTAGTGACCAGAGTCGCAAGTTGATCCTGCGGAACGCCGGTGATATCCGAAACAGCAGCGACGGCGAGCGGCAGCGCCACCAGCGAGGTCGGATCGTACACGCCGCCGTAGTTTGCGAGCTGGGTCATTACGTCGGGTGGAATGTAATTGTCCTGAACGACGTACGTCGTCGGCTCGCCAGTCAGATCGAGCGTCGGCGTGATGTTGTAATTCGACTGCAGCCGACTGACGATCGCATCCACCAGGGCGTTGCCGGTGATGCCCTGTGTCGTTTCCTGCTGCACATACGCGATGAACGGTTGTCCGTTTTGATCGACAAGTGATTGCGTCGGCGGAACATTCGCCTGATTGAGCGCGACCACCAGGTTCGCGAGCTGCGATTGCGGGACGCCATTAACGTTCGACACAGCCGCGACCGCGAGTGGCATCGCGATAGTCGATAAGAGATCATTTGTGCTGAGCGCCCACGCCTGCGTTGGTAGCAGCGCGAACATCAGCAGTAGAGCCAGCTTGCGCATGGCAGAGTTCCTCCTCGGCCGCATTATTTGCAAATCGCTTACCGTTGCAGGAAGTTGGCAACCTCGTGCGTGAGGCGCTCCGACTTGCAAACCGTGGCCAGGTGCCCGCAATCACCAGTGAGCGCCAGGAGCTCAGAATGCGAGGCGCTGGCAAACTCGCGCGCCGGGGCTGGATTGACCATGTGGTCCTGCTCGGAAACGACCACCAGCATCTTCGCGTGAATCGTTGCCGTCGATCCGATGTCGTGTCCGATCATCGCGCGCAGCTGTGATGCGTAATCATGTATATTAATCTTATATAACAAATCTTCATGATTCTTCATGAGCGCGTCGATGTCATGGACGTGCGCCGCGATGTATGACGGCGTATGCAGGTGCATTTCGTTGATATCAGCCGCGGCCTTCATTCCGGCCGGAGTGTCGATGAGCGACAGCTCCGTCTTCCACAGCAGCAGATCGTAGGACGTGAGCTTTGGCGTGCCGACGATCGGGATCGCTTTGCTCATGTAGTCGGGATATGAGACCACCCACTGGAACGTCTGCATGCCGCCCATCGAGAGCCCACTGACGGCGAATACGTGATCGAGGCCGAGCTCACGCGTCAGGAGCTCATGCTGTGCTCGGACCATGTCACGCATCGTGAATTGTGCTGTCGCGCCATTCGAGGGTGACGATGAAACGCCGTCGCCAAACGCATCGATCACTACCACAAAGTATTTCGAGCTGTCGTACAGCTTGCCGGGCCCGATCCAACTCTCGACGCCTTCGCTCGTTCCTCCGAACCACGTCAGGACGACGATCACATTTGATTTGTCCTCCGCGAGCTGTCCGTGGGTGCGATAGCCGACGCGGCAATCGTGAATCGACTGGCCGTTTTCCAGCGCGAAGTCGCCGAGGTGGGCGAGGTGGAGAGAACTGTCACCGGCAACTACCTGGGAAGCGCGAATCAGAAGCGTTGCTGTCATTACGACCCTGAGCGCAGCGAAGGGGAGGAACCTGTGTGGGCGGGTGGTGCGACGATGTAAATCATCGTGCCGCCCGCCCACACAGGCCCCTCCCCTTCCGCTTCGCGGGCGCTCAGCGTCAGGGTCGGGGTGACATCTGTACGGAGCGTTCATCAAGTCGATTCTATGATGTAAGCGATGCCCGCCCGCTCCTCACGCCGCGAACTGGAGATCGTCGGCGCGATCGCCGATGCGCTCAATTCTTCTCCCACCGTACAGCAGGCGCTTGACCGCACCCTCGAGCTCGTCACCAACCTGCTCGGGCTGCAGACAGGGTGGGTCTGGCTTGTCGATCCGGAGACGGGTCACATCTACAGCGCCGCGGCGCGTAATCTCCCGCCGTATCTGCAGGAGCCGGTGCGCATGACCGGATCGTGGTGTCTCTGCATCGAAGAGTTTCGCAACGGCTCGCTGACGCCTCGCAATGTCGACGTGATGGAGTGCTCGCGCCTGCGGCCCGCCGTTCGAGCGCGGCAGACCGATCTGACGCACGGACTCGCTCACCACGCCTCCGTCCCGCTGTCCTTTCAAGGCAAGCCCCTAGGCATCATGAACATTACCGCTCCGGCCATGCGCCGCCTAACACGCGACGAGCTCCGCCTGCTGGGCACCGTCGGCTTGCAGGTCGGCGTGGCGATTGAGCGTGCTCGGCTCGCCGAGCAGAGCGCCCTCTTCGCGCGAGCCGACGAACGAACGCGCCTCGCCCGCGAGATTCACGACACGCTGGCGCAAGGACTCACCGCGATCGCCCTGCAAATCGAGACAGCAATTCGCGATGTGGGACGCGATCCCGAAAAAGTTCGCGTCCGGCTTGAGAAAGCGCTGTCGACTGCCCGAGAGAGCCTCGATGAGGCGCGTCGTTCGGTGACCAATCTGCGTGCTGGCGCGCTCGCAGGAAAGCCGCTGGCGCAGGCGTTGGCCGCCCTGGTCCGCGAATTCACATCGGAATCCGGCATTCGCGTGACTCTCGAGACGCGCGGCACCTGCGCGCTGTCGCTGACCGTCGAGGCGGAGCTCTACCGAATCGCCGAGCAGGCGCTGGCGAATGTCGAGCAGCACGCGCGCGCGCAGAACGTTCGCGTGTCGCTCAGCTGCACGTCGCGTAGGACCTCACTGAGCATCGAAGACGATGGCGTCGGATTCAATGTCCGCCGCATTCCTGCAGAACGCCACGGGATCGAAGGAATGCGCGAACGCGCGCGCATCGCCGGAGGCTCGCTGCGGATTACTTCGAAGCACGGCAAGGGAAGTCGAATCGCGGTGACGCTGTGACGCGTGTGGCGATCGTCGACGATCATCCCGTCGTGCGCGAAGGGCTCGTCGCAGCTTTGGAAAACAAATTCGAAATCGCCGGCACCTTCTCCTCGGCTGAAGAGGCAATCGGTCGCATCAAAGCCGACGTGGTGCTGCTCGACCTCGAGCTGCCCGGCATCAGCGGACTCGACGCCATTCCGCGATTCGATTCCTCCGTACTCGTGCTCACTGCTTACGACACGGAAGAGGACGTTGAGCGGGCCATTCGCGCGGGCGCGAAAGGGTATTTGCTCAAAGGAGCATCGCTCGATGAGATCGAGCGCGCGATCAATGCCGTCGCCCGAGGTGAGTCGTACATTGATCCGCGCATCGCATCGCGTCTCATCACTCCGCGGTTGCGGCTGAGCGCGCGCGAGCGCGAAGTACTGCGGCTCGTCGCCGCTGGAAAGTCGAATAAGGAGATCGCCGCGAAACTGCGCATTACCGAGCGCACAGCAAAGTTTCACGTCACGGCGATTCTCAACAAGCTCGGCGCGGCAAATCGAGCGCAAGCGGCGGCAATTGCGGCGGAGCGACACCTGATCTGACGTAGGGCCGGCTCTCAGCCGGCCTGCGCCGCCTGAGAGGCGGCGCTACGTTCTGTCCATTCGTACAGGCGCGATTTTCCCTTCCGCACGGTGCGTGCGCGCGCTGAGGAGCCGATCATGACTTCATGAACACAGATGTCATTCTGATTACAGGAGCTTCAAAAGGACTCGGTCTCGCGCTGGCCCGGCTGTATGCGCGCCGAGGAAATCCGCTGGTCATCAATGCGCGCGGAGAAGAGGTGCGCGAAGCCGAACGAGAGCTGTCGAAATTCACGAGCGTCGTCGCCGTGCGCGGCGACGTCTCGGAAATCGCAGAAGAGATCGCCGAGAAAGCGATCGCGCGATTCGGACGTGTCGATGTACTGATCAACAACGCATCCGAGCTCGGCCCAAGCCCGATGCCTTCACTCGTCGAGCACTCGTGGGAATCGCTCGAGCGAATTTTTCGGGTGAACGTCATCGCCCCGATTCATCTCATTCAGCTTGTGCGGCCGCGAACGATCGTCAACATCACCTCCGACGCTGCGAAGAACGCGTATCCGCATTGGGGCGGCTACGGCGCGAGCAAGGCCGCGCTCGAACATGCATCGCGCACTCTTTCAGCGGAGCTCGAAGGCGTTCGCGTTCTGGTGATCGATCCCGGCGACATGAACACAGAGATGCACCGACTCGCCGAGCCGGGCGTTAATCTGTCGCGTTTGCCGTCGGCTGAGGAGGTGGCGCCGGGAATTGTGGAGAGGATCGATGATGCTGGAGACAGCGTTCGACTTCGTGCTGCCGCCGGAGCTTGAGGCGCGCGAACCGGCGGAGCTGCGCGGCAGCGGCCGCGATGACGTCCGCCTGATGGTTTCATCAGGCGATCGAATCGTCCACGCTCATTTCAACGATTTGCCGCGCTTTCTGCGTCCGGGCGACCTTCTCGTTCTCAACACCACGGCGACTCTCCCTGCGGCACTCCGCGCAAAGCGCGAAAACGGCGAGGAGATTGCGCTGCACTATTCGACGTCGCTGCCGGGCGGACTGGCGGTGGTGGAGCCTCGTGTGGTGGCGGGCTCTCAGCCCGCTTTGCCGGCTAAGAGCCGGCCACCACACGCGAGTGAGGGGTTGCTCCTCCCCGGCGGCGCGCTCGCACAACTTCTCATTCCGTATCGCGATTCGACGCGGCTGTGGATCGCGCAGCTCTCGCTGCCGCTTCCGCTCACCGACTATTTGCGCCGTTACGGCCGGCCGATCACGTATTCGTATATCAAGGAGCCGTTTCCGCTCGCGGCATATCAGACCGTGTATGCGCGCGACGAAGGCTCGGCCGAGATGCCATCGGCCGGCCGCGCATTCACGCGACGCATGCTCGCGTGCTTGCGCCGAAGCGGCGTGGCGTTGGCGAAGATCGTATTGCATGCCGGCGTTGCCAGCCTCGAATCGCATGAGCGCCCGTATGAAGAGTGGTACGAGGTTCCGCTTCGAACGGCGGAACGTGTTCGTCGGGCGAATCGTGTGATCGCCGTCGGCACAACCGTGGTTCGCGCGCTGGAGAGCTCGGTCGATCGCAACGGAGAAGTGATCGCCTCACGCGGGTGGACCGACGTCGTCATCACGCCCGAGCGCGGCGTCAAAGTCGTCGACGGACTCCTCACCGGATTTCACGAGCCTCGCGCATCACATTTGAAGATGCTCGAGGCAATCGCCGGGCGCGAGCACATCGAGAATGCGTACCGCGAAGCTTTGCAGCACGGTTATCTGTGGCACGAGTTCGGAGATCTGCATCTCATCGTATGATCGCGGCCCGTGATCCTGGCAGCAGCGGCGTTCGTGGCGCGAACAAT
The DNA here is from genome assembly GCA_003223695.1 of Acidobacteriota bacterium. Lineage (GTDB taxonomy): Bacteria > Acidobacteriota > Thermoanaerobaculia > Gp7-AA8 > Gp7-AA8 > Gp7-AA10. The sequence goes on along the minus strand of QHVY01000211.1, from coordinate 23,012 downwards.
CACCGTTGACGGAGTCCCGCACAAATATCAGGTGTGGGTGCCCGCGACGTATGTGGAGGACAGCCGCCCTCGGCTGTCCGGACAGCGGAGGGCCGCTGTCCCCCACAAATGGCCGGCGATTCTTTTTCTCCACGGCTCAGGTGAGCGCGGCAGCGACGGTCTCAAACAGACCACGGTCGGCCTCGGACGCGCGTTGAGCGACGGGGCCGTCGACGCTCAGGCGATCGTGATTTTTCCGCAATGCCCCGACGGCGAGCGCTGGGTCGGCGCGCCGCGAAAAATCGCCATCGCCACGCTCGATCAGAGCGAACGCGAGTTCTCGATCGACAAGAATCGCGTCGCGCTAACGGGGATGTCGATGGGCGGGGCGGGGGCGTGGATCCTCGCTGCTGAATACCCGAAGCGCTGGTCGGCGCTCGCCCCGGTTTGCGCGTACGTGCACCGTCCGCCGCAGCTCGCCGATGCCGACAATCCCACGACCGAGTCGTACGACCAATTCGCGAAGCGGCTGCCACGAATCCCGATCTGGATTTTTCACGGCAGCGACGATCCGGTCGTTCCTGTGACCGAGTCGCGCGAGATGGCGCGCGCGCTCGGACCGAGGGCAGCGTATACAGAGTTCGCGCATACCGGGCACAACGCGTGGGATCCGGCGTACACGCAGACTCACCTGGTGCAGTGGCTGGTCGATCAGAAGCGAAAGCGCAAGCCGAGCGGTAGATGAGCGGACTGAGTTGCAGGCGCACG
>QHVY01000211.1:0-21963 GCA_003223695.1 Acidobacteriota bacterium | reverse complement strand
GCGGTCCGAATCGCCGCTACGTCGGCAACATGCAATCGGGCCTGGTGCAGGGACAATCAAGTTTGCCTGGCGGCGTGAGCGGCGATCCGCGCAGCCCGTGGTTCACAAATCTGCTGATGCAGTGGCTGACGAATGACACATTCGCGGTTTTGCCCGATACTTTCCCTAGAATCCCTTGGTTACCATAGCCTGCCCGAAGTGCGGTTTTGAGGAGCCGGAGAGCGCGACCGAATGTTCGCGCTGCGGCATCGTGTTCGGGAAGTTTGGACGACACTCACCCGGCCCTTCGGGCCACCCTCTCCCAGTGGGAGAGGGCTTTCGCGAACACGACCCCTATCCCTTGGGAGAGGGTGCCGCGAAGCGGCGGGTGAGGGGCGACGACGACAAAATCGCTGACGGCCGCCTCGGCGCCAGCGAGCTGAAAATCCTTGGCATTGGCCTGGCGATGGCGATCGTCGTCTATTCGATTCCCTTCACGCGATTCGTCTTCTCGGCGATCATCACGCTCTTTCACGAATTCGGACACGCCGTCGCCGGCTGGCTGATGGGTATGCCGGCGATTCCAGCGTTCGATTTCACATACGGCGGCGGCATCACGCCGCATGGACAGTTTCAAATCGCGATCGCCCTCCTGATCGCCGGCGGCTTTGCGTACGCGCTCTGGTTCTTCCGGCAGAACCCGCGCACTGTCGCTCTGATTGCCGGAGTCTTTCTCATCTGGCTCTTCTTCGTCAGCTCCGATTGGCGCCGCGAATTCGCCTTCGCCGCCGGCGGACACCTCGGTGAATGCATCCTCGCCGGCATCCTCTTTTATCAGGCGCTCGCCGGCGTGGGGTGGCGCATTCCGGAGCTCGAGCGTCCGTTAGGCGCATTCGTAGCATTTTTCGTACAGATTAATATGATCTTTTTCTGCCGCCGCCTGATCCACGATCCCGATTTCCTCGCCTGGTACAAGGAAGGGAAGGGCGGGATGCTGATGAACGATCTGGAAGGCATCGCGCTCGATCTGCACATCCACACGCGATTCAATCCGGGAATCGAAGGTGTTGCCCGGATGCTCATGCTGTTCACGTTCGTGCCGGTTGCTGTGGCGCTGATCTGGTACTTCCAGAGGGCGCGTTGGCATCGCGTGATAACCTCTTTGTATGCCCCGCAAGCCGATGGTTCTGGTGGTTGATGACACGGAGTCCGTCCGCAAATTGCTCGTGGCGGATCTGTCGCAGGACGATCGGATTCGCGTCGAGCAGGCCAGCACGGCTGCCGAAGCGCTCGAGAAGGCGGCCTCGCCCGATTGCGCAGTCGTCGTGCTCGACATGATTCTGCCCGACATCGACGGCCTGCAATTCATCGATCAGCTTCGCGAACGGCGATCGAACCCGCCGGCGATCATCGCCATCACCGGCGCATCGGAAACGCTACTCCCTGATTCGATCATCGAAGGGCCGTATCGCGGACTGGTGAGCGCAGTGTTTCGCAAGCCGGTTGATCGCGCCAAGCTTCGGGAGACCGTCGCGTTCTGCGTTAACAGTTAACCGTTAACGGTCGGCCACATATCCTGATCCGATGGCAACTGCAACAACCTTCCATCAAACGCCATCAGCATGTCGCGCTCGCCTTCGCCCGCATTGAATCGCTCCGGAAGATTGATATGAATCTTGTATTCCGAGTCGTACGTAAGGATGTGTGCGTCGAACGCGCGATGATGCGTCGCGCAGAGCGCGATGCCGTCGCGAACTGAGATCGCCGGCTGCGGATCGCGGTCGGCGGCGACAACCGCCGCATCGAGCAGCGCTCGCACGCGAAGTCCGCACACCGCGCAGCGTTCGCGATACGCCTTCAATACTGCATTGCGAAATCGCGCGTGGTACAGCCGCAGCTGTACGGTCGTGATCACGTAGCTTTTTGACATCTCGCGAATCTCCATCGGACTCTCCGGCGTGCGGATCGCCGGAAGCGTGAGCTGACGGGTGGTGGGCGGCGGCGAAATGACCTCGCCCGGCTTCTGCTCAGAAAGGACGATGCGGAATCGTCGCGACGTCTCATCCCAACCGACGACGAATACCGGCGCGAAGATCACGTACTCCGGATTCGGCTTCCGCTTCACCTGCAAGAAATAGATGAGCGGCACCTCCGCCTCGGCACATCTTTTCAGGCCATCCGAGTTCGGAGCGAAGTCGTAGAGCACTCGGCTTCCGAGAATCGGATCGGCCGTATACGGCGAATCGATCGTCGAGGTGATCGAAAGGGGATCGCTGAGCTCCGCCGGTTTGAAGATTCCCTGCTGCCCTTTGAGAAATACGCGGCGCCCACCGATGGTGAAGTGCTGCAGCTCCGAAGAGGGGACGGCCACCCAGCGCTCGCGGAGGTCGCGGACGTAGTGAATGGCTTCGAGACGGATCCGCGTCTCGTCCAGCAAAATCGTTCTCCGTTGGCCGTTGGCCGTTGACCGTTGGCCGACACGGCTATTCTGCACGGTCAACGGGGAACGGCCAACAGCCAACGATTTACTTCGGCTTGGGGCGGTGGAACATCCGCTGCCAAAGTGAGGGCTTCTGCGCCGGTTTTTTCGTTGCCTTCGGCGCCTGTTCGTCGCCTCGGCGCGACCCTGCTGGCCGGCAATGCTCTTCGGATAGATTTTCAAGAAGTCGTCGTACGCCTGCACGCTCTCGTCATAACGCCCGTCGGCGAGAAGGCGATGCGCGTATGCGAGCGCATTCTTTTTCGTAACGTATTGGGTCTTCTGCTGCGCCGTCATGACGGCGGTGGGAGTCGGGTCGGTCTGCGCGTGAATGATTGCGATCGTGCCGATCAAACCCGCCGCGAGGATGCCGATGACCGAAAATGAAAACGCGGGTGGCAGGACGTTCGCCGTATGCCGCGCAATCGGCGGCGTCTCGTCATCGAAGAGTTTGTCCGTCGTTTCATTTAGCTTCTTGCTCGTCGATCCTTCCGAAACCGCCTCGACCGGAGCGGGTTCCAATTGCAGCATCTCCGGCGGTGGTGTCGGCGTGCTGCCGCGCAGCACCTGCAGCTCGCGCAACGCCTCCCCCGCGGTGGCAAAACGTTCCTCCGGCGCTTTCGGCAGGAGCCGGGCGACGAATCGGCCGATCGCTTCCGGCACGTCCGGGTTGACTTCGCTCGAGAGCGGCGGAACGCGCTCGACCACATTGCGCAGGATCCCGCTGACGTCGGGCGCCGTGAAGGGCTTGTGACCGGTCAGCATCTCGTACATCACCACGCCGAAGGAGAAGAGATCGCTTCGCGCGGTGACGTCGGCGCATTTCACTTGCTCGGGCGACATGTAATTCGGAGTGCCGAGCATCGATCCGACTTGCGTAAGCGTCGAGTTGGCCGGACGAGCGATGCCAAAGTCGGCGATCTTCGCCTGTCCGTCGGTCGATAGAAGAATGTTGGCCGGCTTGATGTCGCGGTGGATGACGCCTTTTGCATGCGCGTACGTGAGGCCGCGGAGGATGTCTTCGCCGATGCGCAGCGCGTCTTCGAGCGGAAGCGGCTTCGATCGTTTGAGTCGGTCGCGCAGCGATTCGCCCTCGACCCATTCGGTAGCCAGGAACGAGATCACGTTGTTTTCGTATCCCGGCTCGTAGAGCGTCACGATGTTGGGGTGCTGCATCGCGCCGCAGACCTCGGCCTCGCGCTGCAGACGTTGATAGAACTCGTTCGCTTCGCTCTCGTCGTCGAATTGCTGCTGAACCTGAACGGTCTTCAGCGCCACGCGGCGGCCGATGCGGCGATCGCGGGCGAGGTAGACCATTCCCATGGCCCCTTTGCCGAGGACCGATTCAATTTCGTATTCGCCGAACTGGCGACGCGTGTCGGTCGCAAGGTCGCCCATGATGCGGTGCACACATCGTAGCAGGCGACGCAAGCGGCGGAACGTGACCGCGGTTACTTCGTTCGGGTCAGCTCGATTTTGTCGATTTCGTTGGTCCCGGTCTTCGTGCCCTGCGCCGAATTCTCCTCGCGAAACGCGAACAGCAGGCCGTCGAGCATCCGGAAGTCGCTGTAGCGGGTGGTGAACTCGATGCCTTCAGCTTTGCCGACTGATTTAATGATGTGGCCGCTTGCCGGATCGACTTCGATCGTGAGCGTCATTTGCGGAGCGAGCAGGATTTCGATCGTGTTCTCGCCGGCGCTCCGCAGCGATGATTTCTTCTGCTCGAGAAGCAGCGGCAGACCGAGACGCGCCGCCTGTAGCCGCATCGCGTCGAGTCCCATTCCCGTCGCTTCTTTGCCATTCTGCGTTCCGTGATCGCCTTCGACGACGCGTATTTCTGTATTCGACGGATAGACGATTTCCACGCGCAGTTTGTCGGGCCGCTGCCAGTGGCGCGTGAGCTTTCCTTCGCCGGGTCGCATCGCCGGAATCACTGTTCCGGTTTCACGAAACGACGCGACGCTTTGCCATGCAGCGCCGCCGCCGTAAGCGGTCACAACTTTCGCCACGAGATCATCAATGGAGTTGTTCAGCGCCGCCATCAGCAGAAAGGCAAGCATTCGCAGCGAGCAGTGTACACTCCAACTTTTTTATGGCCACCGACTTCATCCGTGAAATTGTCGAAGAGGACCTGCATGCCGGCAGGTATTCGACAGTGGTCACGCGTTTTCCTCCGGAGCCGAACGGATATCTGCACATCGGCCACGCAAAATCGATCTGCCTGAATTTCGGCATCGCCAACGAATACGGCGGTCACTGCAATCTTCGTTTCGACGACACTAACCCGACAAAGGAAGAGGCCGAATATGCGGAGGCGATCAAGCGCGATGTGACGTGGCTCGGATTTTCGTGGGGCGAGCACCTCTATCACGCCTCTGATTACTTCGAGCAGCTCTACCGCTGGGCCGAGGATTTGATTCGGGCGGAGAAGGCGTATGTCGACGGCCTAACCGCCGACGAGATTCGCGCTTTTCGCGGAACGTTGACCGAAGCCGGAAAAGAGTCGCCGCACCGAAATCGGAGCGTCGATGAGAACCTCGATCTCTTTCGCCGCATGCGTGCGGGCGAATTTCCTGACGGGACTTATGTGCTGCGGGCAAAGATCGACATGGCTTCGCCCAACATCAACATGCGCGATCCGGTGCTCTACCGCATCCGCCACGAGACGCACCATCGCACGGGTGACGCGTGGGACATCTATCCGATGTATGACTATGCGCATCCGCTTTCCGACGCCATCGAATCCATCACGCACTCGCTGTGCACGCTGGAGTTCGAGGATCATCGTCCGCTGTACGACTGGCTCATCGAGAATGTCCCCGTTCCCGCCCACCCGCACCAATACGAGTTTGCGCGGCTCAACCTCAATTACACGGTGGTATCGAAGCGGAAGCTGCTGCGCCTCGTCGAGGATGGGCACGTCCGCGGCTGGGACGATCCGCGCATGCCGACGATCGCCGGTCTGCGTCGGCGCGGGTACACGCCCGCGTCGATTCGCAATTTTGCCGATCGCGTCGGCGTGGCGAAACGCGAGAACGTGATCGATGTCGCTCTGCTGGAGTTCTCGGTTCGCGAAGACCTGAACCAGATTGCGCGGCGCGTCATGGCTGTGCTCGAGCCTCTGCGCGTGGTCATCGAGAACTATCCGGAAGGGGAGACCGAGTGGTTCGACACGCCGAACAATCCCGAGGATCCGAGCGCGGGCTCGCGATCGGTGCCGTTCTCACGCGTGCTCTACATCGAGCGCGACGACTTCATGGAAGAGCCGCCCAAGAAATTCTTTCGACTCGCGCCGGGACGCGAAGTGCGCCTGCGATCGTCGTACTTCATCACGTGCACGGGCGTGTCGAAGGATGCCGGCGGCAACATCGTCGAGCTGCGCGCGACATACGATCCCGCGACGCGGGGCGGCGACGCGCCGGACGGCCGCAAGCCGAAGGCGACGCTGCATTGGGTGTCGGCCGAGCATGCGATCGATTGCGAGGTGCGGCTGTACGATCGCCTCTTTCGCAGCGAGAATCCGGAGGAGAGCGGCGACTTCTTCGCCGATCTCAATCCCGATTCATTGAAGATCATCGCGGACGCCAAGCTGGAGCCAAGCGTTCGAGGCGCGGCGGCGATGATGCGCTTTCAGTTCGAGCGCGTCGGATACTTCTGCGTCGATCCCGAATCCACGTCCGAGCGGCTGGTGTTCAATCGCACGGCGACACTGAAGGACACGTGGGCCAAAATCGCGAAGAATTAATGTATACTATTTTCCCGAGATGGCGGTTTGCTGGCGCTGCCCTGTTTGCGCCGAAGTCAGTTGCGAAGATGATGTGAACCTCGCTGGCCCCGTCTCCTGCGATCACTGTCAGCAGCCGTTCCCGCAACACGAAACGCTGTGCCCGGTCTGCGATTCGCCGAATCCGTGGGCGCGCCGCGACTCGATCCACTTCTTGTGCCGCGAGTGCGGGACGAGACAGCGGTTGGCGAGCTAGCCGAAGAAAGGCTCACCACAGAGATCACAGAGGACACAGAGACGCCTCTGTGATCTCTGTGCTCTCTGTGGTGATCCTATAGACTACCGCCCGTGAAAAAACAGATCGTATTCGCACTCTCGTTCTTCATCGCCGTTGGTCTCTTCGCGCAAGCGCCGAAAGCGCCGGTCGCCAAGAAGATGCCGAAGTCGGTCACGATGTTCGGCGACACCCGCATCGACGACTACGGCTGGCTGCGCGACAAGAGCAACCCCGAGACGATCGCCTATCTCGAATCGGAGAACGCGTACACCAACGCGGTGATGGCGCCGACTGCGGAACTGCAAAAGAAGCTTTACGACGAGATGCTCGGCCACATCAAGCAGACGGACACGCAGGTGCCGTTTCGCAAAGGCGACTACTTCTATTACACGCGAACGGAGGAGGGGAAGCAGTATCCGATCTTTGCGCGGAAGAAAGGAAGCGTTGAAGCGCCGGAACAAATCACGCTCGACGTGAACAAACTCGCCGAAGGGCAGAAGTTCATGAACGTCGGCCGCTACGAAGTCAGCGACGACGGCAACCTCCTCGCGTACTCCACTGACAACGTCGGCTATCGCCAATATGTCCTGCATGTCAAGGATCTCCACACCGGGGAGGATTTGCCCGATCGCGCGGAGAAGACCGGCTCCGTCCTCTGGGCAGCGGACAACAAGTCGATCTTCTATACCGTCGAGAATCCCGCCAAGCGCCAATGGCGCCTCTACCGTCACACACTCGGCAGCTCCAACGACGCGCTCGTCTACGAGGAGAAGGACGATCTCTACGACCTGTATGCCGATCGCTCACTCAGCGGCGACTGGATTTTCACGACTTCGGAGAGCAAGACGAGCAGCGAAGTGCGCGCCATTCCGGCGAACGATCCCACCGCTGCGCCGCGCGTGATTGTGCCGCGCAAGGAGAACCTGAAGTATTTCGTCGATCACCGCGGCGATCGCTTCTACATTCGAACGAACGATGCCGGAATCAACTTCCGCATCGTCAGCGCGCCCGTCGCCGATCCGCAGCAAAAGAATTGGACCGAGGTGATTGCGTATCGCAAGCCGGTGTACGTTACGGACTTCGATCTGTTTGCGAATCACCTCGTGGCCACCGAGCGCGAAGGCGGCCTGACGCAGCTCGAGGTGCTCGATCTCCGCGACGGAAAGTTGCATCGCATCCAATTCCCCGAACCGACATACACGGCGGGTCCAAGCCAAAACCATGTCTTCAATACGACGATTTTTCGATACACATACACATCACTCATTACTCCGGCGAGCACGTTCGACTACAACATGGACTCGCGTGAGCAGATGCTGCTCAAGCGCGTCGAAGTCCCGAATTACGATCCGGCGAAGTACACCTCGGAGCGCATTTACGCGACGGCGAAAGACGGCGTGAAAGTCCCCATCTCGCTCGTCTATCGCAAGGATATGAAGCCGCGCGCTGTGAATCCTCTTTGGCTGTACGCGTACGGATCGTACGGCGCATCGACGAATCCGACATTTTCACCGACGCGTCTCGCGCTTCTCGATCGTGGATTTGTCTATGCAATCGCGCACATTCGCGGCGGCGGCGAGATGGGCAAAGAGTGGCACGAGGCCGGCCGCATGATGACGAAGCGCAACACATTCACCGACTTCATCGCCGCGGCGGAGCACCTCGTCAATGAGAAGTACACGTCGAAGGAGAAGCTCGTGATCTCGGGCGGGAGTGCCGGCGGGCTGCTGATGGGCGCGGTGACGAACATGCGTCCCGATCTCTTTCATGTTGTGCTCGCATACGTCCCGTTTGTCGATGTCATGAACACGATGCTCGATGCGACGCTGCCGCTGACGACGCAGGAGTACATCGAGTGGGGCAATCCGAACGAGAAGGACGCGTACTTTTACATGAAGAGTTACGACCCATACTCGAACGTGACGAAGAGACGCTACCCGATCATGCTTGTGCACACCTCGCTCAATGACAGTCAGGTTGGATATTGGGAAGGGACGAAGTGGGTGGCCAAGCTGCGCGCGAACAAGAGCGATACCAACCGGCTGCTGCTGAAAGTGAACATGGGCGCGGGTCACGGCGGCGCGTCGGGCCGCTACGACGCGCTGCGCGATCTCGCATTCGACTACGCGTTCGTGCTGACGGAAATGGGTATGAATCTCCAGGAGCGGTGACCTTCACCGCCGGCTTTCTCCAGCAGCCATTCGCCGGTGAGTGTCTTACCGCTGAAGTAAAGATCGAATCGGCGCCGCTGATCGCTGCCGTCGATCAGCTCGTATGCGCCGATGTCGGTGATTGAAACGCGCTTACGCCACTCCTTCGGCACCTGACCTTTGAAGTATTCGGGATCGATGGCGAACTCGCCGGCCGGCATAGCGATCAGTTGCGGACCTCCCTGGCGATCGGGCCGCAGAATCCAGCGCTTGAACTTCCCGTGCATATCGAGCCACAGCTCATTGCCTGTTTCGGTTTTGGGCAGGACGAAGAGGCGGCGGCCGCTCTGACTTCGAGGCCTGGGGAGTGTTGATGTGGTGTAGCGGCGGCCTTCAGGCCGCCGTGGGCGGGCTGAAGCCCGCCCCCACACAGAGGCCGGCAGGCGCTGCTTCACCTTCAGCACCGGCGCAAAGAGATCGCCGACTTTTTTCAGCCGTTTGAGCGCAGCGTCAGGCTCCCAATAAAGATTCTCGGCTGTCTCAACTTCTTCCCAGGTCACCGGCATGGAAACGAACGGGCGTTCGCTCTTCGCGCGCAGTGAGTACACGGACACCGTCGTTTTGAAATCGGCATTCTGGCTCCAATCGATGAATACTTTTCGCGCGCGGAACTGTTTCGACATTTTCGCGGTAATGAGCTTCGGATGTTTTCGCGCCAGCTCATCCGCGAGCAATCGCGCGTACATTTCCGTTGCCTGATGCGAATCGTTTCTGTTCAACGGCACGTACACCTGTAATCCCTTCGATCCGGAAACCTTCGCGAACGAGCGCAGCGGAAGTGTGTCGCGAAGCAGAAGGGCGACGCGGCAGCAGTCGGCGAGGGTTGCCCCTTCTCCAGGATCGAGATCAAAGACCATCGCTGTCGCGCGCTCGACATTCGGAATTGTGTGCAGGAACGAATGGATCTCGATTCCGCCGACATCACCGACCCAGGTCAGCGTTCGAATATCGTTCACAATAATGTAATGAATTTCCGATTCACCGCTGCGCCGAGGGATAGAGAAGGTTTTGATCCAGTCGGGCGTGAACGACGGGGCATCTTTTTCCCAGAACGATTCACCGTGGATCGTGTCGGGATAACGCTTGAATGAGACCGGGCGATTTTTGAGATGCGGCAGCACGTAGCGCGCGACGCGCTTGTAGTAGCCGATCGCGTCGTTCTTCGTGAATCCGGTTTCGGGGAAGAGGACGCGATCGGGTCGCATACACTAAGTCACAATGCGAGGCATCTCGACGGATGCAAAGATCGCCGCACTGCTGGCGATCGCCATCCTCCTGATCTTCTCCGACGTCCTTTTCCTCGGCAGCGGCCTTTACGTTCGCGACATCTACCGCGATTACCTCCCGTCGCGATTCGTGCTGCGCAGCGTCGTTGCGGGCGGCGAGTTTCCTTCGTGGAATCGCTTCTACTCAGGCGGACAGCCGCTCGCCGCGAATCCCGGATTTCAGGCGTTTTATCCCGGCACGTGGCTCGTGTTTCTGCCGAGCTTTCTCCTCGGATTCAATCTCGAGATCCTGCTGCATATCGCGGTTGCTGCTGCCGGCATGTATCTGCTGCTGCGAACGATGGAGCTGCGGATCGAATCGGCGCTTTTCGGCGCGATCGCCTTCGCTCTCGGCGGCGCGGTGCTTTCGCTCACGAACCTGCTTCCGTTTCTAACGTCGGTGGCGTGGTGGCCGTGGATTCTGATGTTCATGCGCCAGCGCAAGTGGGGAGCGTTCGCGATCGTGTTAGGCGTGCTGCTGCTGGCTGCGGAGCAGTCGGTGATCGTGCAGACGGCGATTTTGCTTCTCATCGTCCCTCTCCCGGCGGGAGAGGGTGGCCCGAAGGGCCGGATGAGGGGCGTTATAGCACTCCTCCTCGCTCTCGGCATCGGCGCGATCGCCATCGTGCCCGCGCTCGATTTGAGACGCGACACCGGACGCGCGCGCAATCTCACTTTTGAAGACGCGACCTCGTGGAGCATGCCGCTCGTGCGACCGGCGGAGCTTTTTTATCCCTACGCATTCGGACACATCACCGATGACGGCAGCCAGTTCCAGAGCTGGCGCTATCGCCCTCGAAGATTGCCCCTGATCTTCAGCATCTATTGCGGTCTTCTCGTTCCGCTTCTGGCGATCGCCGGTGTCGCCATGCGGCTGCAAAAATGGACATGGATCGTGATGCCGCTGTCGTATCTCCTGGCGACCGGCGTCTTGCCGATTTTCTATCGCTGGATTCGTTATCCCGAAAAATTCATCTTGTTCGGCGTGTTCGCGCTCGTCATTCTCGCGGCGAGCGCGTTCGATCGCATCGATCGCCGTTTCGCGCCGTTTCTTCTTCTGCTGACGATCGGGGATGTCGCGCTGCACATCAACGAGCTCGCGCCGCGAATGCCGCGAAGATTTTTCTCGCCGCCGCCAGTGACGCTCGCGTTGGCCGGACCGAATCGCATCTTTCATCAGGCGGAGTGGCCGGTTTGGGGAACGCGTGGTCCGCAAATCGAGGGCGGTGAGCGGACATATTGGTCGCAACGTACGGCGCTCTTCCCGTTCACGCCTGCGCTTTACGGATTACGCACGATTTACGAGATCGACATCAACCTGACGACGCTGCGGCCGACCGCAGATCTGGTGCAGTCGATGTGGGAAGCTCTCGCGGCCGGCGCGCCCATCCGTCCATTCATGCTGATGGGAAACGCCGACGTGCTGGCACTGCCGGGCCGTCCGATCCGGATCATGCGTGGCTCAACGGTGCCCCGTTACTGGTTCGCCGATCAGATCGTTCCGATTCGCAGTCGCGAAGAATTCGTTCGCGATCTCTCGACAAAGCGCTGGTCAGATCGCGTGGCCTTCGTCAGTGCGCCGGCTGGAGAGCCGGCGCTACGTAGCGCCGCCTCTCAGGCGGCGCTGCTCTCCGCCGAGGAGTCGTCACATAGCGCAAAGCTGAAAGTCCACGCCGATGGCCAAGCGCTCCTCGTCGCGAGCGCGACTCCGCATCGCTACTGGCATGTGACGATCGATGGCAACTCTGCGCCGCCACTGATCGCGAATGTCGGCTTCCAAGCCGTGGTCGTTCCTGCCGGAGTGCACACGATCCGTTTCGAATATTTCAATCCACTTTTTCCGCTCTGCGGCGCCATCAGCATCATTTCGCTCTTGATCTCGATAATCATAATGATTTATCATGATCATTAATGGCGGAGATCAAATTGTTTCAGATTTGCCATGAAGGCGACCTGACAATTGATCTCGTCCGCACCATGCGGCGCCTCGGCGCCGAACCGTGTTTCGATCAGAGCTGGCATGTGTGGTTGACCGAGGAGAGGCATGCGGCGGCGTTGGTGAGGTGGTTGCGGCCGCATGTGGCCATTGACAGCCGCCTGCTCGTCGCGTGCACCCAATTCACGACCTCGCGCGATTTTCTTCTGATCCGCCACAGCCTCACGCCGAATGCCGACTACCGCGAGCTCCACGACGCCATTGGCCGCCTCGGTACCATTGTCGAACTGCCCTTCGAGTCAACGTTTGTCGTGATGTCGGTCGATCACACGGACCTGAACACACTCGGTCTCGCGCTTGGCGAGCTCTGCCCTGACGACTCGCTCATGGTCATCGGCATCGGTCACGACTGGGCCTTCTGCGACTCGGGCGTGAGTCGGATGTACCTTCCCGCCGTCGCGCGGCAAGTGCAATTCCGTTCCTTCTGATCCGTTATCATTCCGCATTCGTCCATGTCGGCCACCGATCCTCGTCCTCGTCCCGATTTGTCTGCCCTGCGCATCCAGCGTGAGCCGGAGCGCGAGCAGCGCGCGCTTCCCATCGGCCGGATTGTCGGCTGGATCGTTTTCCTCATCGCACTGATCGCGGCCGGTGTCGCGATCTACAACCGGTGGATCCTTCCGAGCCGCGCTCCGATGGTGGAAACGCTCCTCGTCAAGCCGACGATCAACATCAGCAATCCGGCGCTGCTGACGGCGACCGGGTATTTAGTCGCGGACCGGCAATCGAAGATCACGCCGAAAATTTCCGGCAAAGTGGTGAAACTCAATTTCGATGTCGGCGACAAAGTCAAAAAAGGCGAAGTGCTCGCGGTGCTGGAGAGCACGACGATGCAGGCGCAGCTCGATGAGGCCAATGCGTCGCTCAGCCAGGCGGAGCGCGAGTACAACCGCCAGGCGGCGCTTTGGAAGCAGGGCGTCACGAGCCGTGCATTGCTCGACAGCGCGGACGCGCAACTAAAGGCGGCGCGCGCGAGAGTGGATCAGATTCGCATCAACATGAACGACATGGTCGTCCGCGCGCCGTTCGATGGCACGATCGCAACCAAGAATACTGAGGTCGGCGAGGTAATCTCGTCGGTAACGCTTGGTCAGGTTTCGGGAACACTTCCCGCCGGCGCAATCTGCACGATCGTCGACCTCAACACACTCGAAGTCGTTGCCGACGTGAACGAGGGCAGCATCGGCCAGCTTCGCGAAGGGCAGCCCGCGGAGGTGACCGTCGATGCCTTTCCGAATCGGAAGTGGCGCGGCGTGTTGCGGCAGATCATCCCGACGGCCGATCGTGCCAAAGCGATCGTCCAAGTGAAGGTGCAGATCGTCAATCCTGATGCCCGTCTGCTGCCGGAAATGAGCGCGACCGCCTCGTTTTTGCAGGCGCCGCGCAGCGAATCCGAGCTGCGCGAGCCGCCGCGGATCTGGATTCCCGCGGGAGCGCTGGCGGACGGCCGCGTTGCAGTCGTCGATGCGGATAAGCGCGTCCGATGGCATCGCGTGATCACCGGCATCGTTCGCGAGGGGCGAGTGGAAATCAAAGACGGGGTGCGCGAAGGCGAGCGCGTGGTGACAGAAAATCCGGAGCGGCTCCAGGACGGAGAGCTGGTCCGATACGGAGAGTAGTTCCTCGTTGTTCGTTCTTCGTTCTCCGGAAAAGGGAAAACGAAGAGCGAAGAGCGAAGAACAAAGAACGAAGAACGGAGAAACATATGGAGACACTCGTTCAGATTGAAAAAGTTCGGAAGGTCTACAAGCGCGACGAATTCGAAGTGCCGGTGCTCAACGGCATCACGCTCGATGTTCCGGGCGGCGATTTCCTTGCGCTCATGGGACCGTCGGGTTCCGGCAAAACGACGCTGCTGAACCTGATCGCCGGAATCGACCGGCCGACCAGCGGCCGCATCATCGTCGAGGGAAAGGAAATCTCGCGGTTCAGCGAGACCGCCCTTGCGAGCTGGCGCGCTCGCCATGTCGGATTCATTTTCCAGCTTTACAACCTGATTCCCGTGCTCAACGCATTCGAGAACGTGGAGCTGCCGCTTCTGCTAACGAAGCTGTCGAAAAAACAGCGGCGCGAGCACGTCAACACCGCCCTCAACATCGTCGGCCTCGGCGACCGCATGTTTCACTACCCGCGTCAACTCTCTGGCGGCCAGGAGCAGCGTGTGGCCATCGCGCGCGCGATCGTCACCGATCCGATGCTGCTCGTCGCCGACGAGCCGACCGGCGATCTCGATGCCCGCAACGCCGAAGAGATCTTGAATCTGCTGCAGCGGCTGAACGATGAATTCGACAAAACGATCGTCATGGTCACGCACGATCCGAAGGCGGCTCTGCATGCCCGGCACACGCTGCATCTCGAGAAAGGTTTGCTCGTGGAGATGGCGGCCGAAGGTATGGAGACGATCTCGGCGAGGGCGGAGGCATGAAGTTTTCGAAGCTAATTCTCAGGAATGTCTTTCGTAACAAATTACGAGCGGCGCTCACCGTGCTGCTCATGGCGGCGATCTTCTTCTTCGTCGCTACGCTTCTCTCGATCCTCGAGAACTTCACGCTTTTCTCGGATGCTGGGAAGGGTCAGAACAGACTCGCAGTGCAATCGGCGATTTCACTGGCGAACGTGCTGCCGGTCGCGCACGAAGCGAAGATCCGCCAGATCCCGGGCATCATCGACGTCTGCGAGATGCAGTGGTTCGGCGCTTACTACAAGGAGCCGAAGAACTTTTTCGCGAATTTCGCGGTCGACCACCGGCACATGCCTGCGGTGTTCGATGACTACGCGACGAGTCCCGCCGAATTCGAAGCGTTCGCAAAAGATCGGCAGGGCGCGATCGTCGGACCGGAGCTGATGAAACGCTTCGGCTGGAAGATCGGCGACCGCATCACGCTCAAGAGCACAATCTTCCCGTTCAATCCCGAGCTCAACATCCGTGCCGTCTACAACCACCCGATTGATACCTCATCGCTGATGTTTCACATGGACTATTTCCAGGAGGCGATGGGCAACAACGGTCTGGTGGGCATGTTCTGGGTCAAGGTCAAAGACGCGAAGAACATGAACCCGATCAGCAAACAGATCGACGACATGTTCCGCAACAGCACCGATCCGACAGAGACATTCACCGAGAAAGAATTTCAGCTCAATTTCCTGTCGATGATGGGCGACATCAAGCTGCTCTTCCACAGCATCAGCCTCTGCGCAATCTTCATGGTCATTCTGCTCGCAGCGATTGCCATGAGCATGTCGGCGCGCGAGCGCGTGACAGAGATTGCTGTGCTGAAAGCGATCGGGTTCGGCCGCCGCCTCGTGCTCGCACTGATGCTGATCGAATTCACAACCTTGACGGTCATCGGCGGAATCCTCGGCGTCCTCGGTGGACGAATCGTCTTCAGCGTGGTCAACATGACTCGCGTAACGCAGGGCTTTCTCGTGAACTTCACGTTGTACCCGCACCCGATCGTCACCTGCCTGATCGTTTCCATTGCGGTGGGCATCATCGCCGGTGGGTGGCCGGCGATTCGGTCGGCAAACATGAGCGTGGTTGATGGATTGCGGAGGGTTGTATGAAGCGTTGGCGGTTCGCCGTTGGCCGTCGGCCGAGGCAGCCGGAAAATCGCGGCCAACGGCCATCGGTCAACGGAGAACGAAAATGATCCCGCTCAAATACAACGTTCAAAATCTGAAAGCCCGCGGCGTCTCGACGTTGCTGTCGATTCTCGGCATCGGCATCGTCATCGCCGTGATGCTGTCGATGATGGCGCTCTACAACGGCGTGAAAAAAGCGACCACCACCGCGGCGTCGAAGGACGCGATGATGGTTCTGCGCGAAGGGGCGCAAGCCGAGGTGTCGAGTTGGGTGACGAAGGAGGCGTATCGGATCATCCGCGCGCTTCCCGGCATTCAAAAGGACAGTAAAGCTCAGCCGCTGATCTCGCCCGAGATCGTGATCGCCTTCAAGATCCCGAAGAAAGACAATCCAAAGGGATCGAATGTGATCGTCCGCGGCGTGACGCAGAATGCCTTCGCCATGCGTCCGTACGTGCATCTGGTGCAAGGGCGGATGTTCCGCCCCGGCTCGAGCGAGGTGATCGTCGCACGGCGCATTCGCGACCGTTTCCTGAACATCGATCTCGGTGACACCTTCAAGTTCGGCCCGCAGCAGTGGAATGTGGTCGGCGTTTTCGATGCGGGGAAGAGCGCGTTTTCCTCCGAAATGTGGGCCGACGTCGACTACCTCGGCCAGGCCAGAAAACGAACCGCATACTCTTCGTTGCTCGTTCGGCCGGTCGACCGTGCCGCGTTCGAGTCGATCAAAGCGGCGATCGCGAACGACAATCGTCTCAAGCTGCAGGTGAAATCCGAATCGCAGTACTACGACGAGCAGACCAACGGACTCCTCGGAATTGTCGTCCTCGTCTTCATCGTCGCGCTGTTCATGGTCGCCGCCGCCGTTTTGGCAACGATGAACACGATGTTCGCGGCGGTGTCATCGCGCAAAAAGGAATTGGCGACGATGCGGGCGATCGGATACAAGCGCCGTCAGATTCTGCTGGCGATGGTTATCGAGAGCGCGTTCGTCGCCTTTCTGGGCGGAGTCGCGGGGATCATCCTGGCCCTCCCGGTGAATTTCATTTCGACCGGAACGATCAACTGGCAGACGTTCTCCGAGGTGGCGTTCAACTTCGATGTGGACAGGGGTGTGGCGCTCATGGGGTTGATTCTCGCCGTCGTCTCCGGCGTGATCGGCGGGCTGATTCCGGCGGCAACGGCGGCGCGAATGCCCATCGTTCAGGCGCTGCGCGAGATATGAAAGGACTGAGGACTGAGGACTGAGGACTGAGGACTAAGAACCGAGGACTCAGGACCGAGGACTCAGGACTAAGGACTGAGGACTGAGAACCGACGACTGACTAAGGACTGCGGGACTTACTAAGGGTTGAGACCTGAGATCTGAGGGCTGAGATCTGAGGACTGAGAAAAGACCGGGTGGGACTCAGTCCTCAGTCCTGAGTCCTCAGTATTCGTCCTCAGTCCTTTAACCTCATCGTCTTTTCCGCGTATAACGTTGTGGTTTAACTGAACCGCATGCTGCCGCTTCGCGCAACGCCCGCACCCGATAGGCCCAGCCGTGGCGGGCGTGTATTCGTCGTTTGGCTGATCTCGGTCCTGATCATCATCGCCATCGAATGGATCAAGCCGCCGTTGCGGCGCCTGAACGTTTCCACGGCGATCTTCACGCTTGTCGAATTTCTGGCGTGGCTGATCGTCATCGCCCTGTTGCTGTACGGATTCGCCGTATTCGTGCGCTGGCTGATGCGCGCGTTGTTCTGGCGCGTGGGACGGCGGCTGTTCCTAAGCTACATGCTCATCGGCCTGTTGCCATTCTTCCTCTTTGCGATCCTGCTGCTGACGATCGGCTACATGGTCGCAGGCGTGATGAGTCATGCCGCGTTACGCAACGAGCGCCAGGCCAGTCTGGGTCAAATGGAATCGGCCGCGCTCGAATATGGCCTAACAGGCAAGAAGCCGCCGGACGCACTGCCGTCGCTGGAGATCTACGACACCGCTACTGCAAGCGGCTCGAAACTTCCCGACTGGCTGAAAGAGACAAGCTTCAGTGGCATGGCGTGGCGGGATAGCGATCCTCTGCTGATCGCGTCGCGTCAGTTTCCGCGCGCAGGGGCGCGGCCGCGAAACGTCGTCTTTGTGCAGCCGATCGACCGGGCCTGGACGGATCAGCTCCAGGAACGCACTGGCATGATCATCAGGATCGGCCAGGAGAGCGCCCGTCGAAAGAACAGCGGCGTCCGGATGTCGAATGATGGGAAAGACATCGACTTTAACGACAACGGCGGCGGCATGGAGGACCTCATCGTCCACTCGATTGGCCGCAAGATCATCTGGGGCGATTTGACATCGCTCAATGACTGGGGGACCGGCGAGAGCGACGAAAACCATCAGCTCTTCACGCTGGTCATCAACCCGGTTTCGTCGCTGTTCCAGTTCTATTTTGGCGCCGGCGCCGATCGCTACGAGAAGATTCTCGTCAACGTGATCGCCAGCCTCACGGTGATGCTGTTCTGTATTTACATGATCGCGGCGCTCTTTGCGTCGGTGTTGATCTTCTCGATCTCGCGCGCGGTGAACCGCATCGAGAAAGGCACGAAAGCCGTCGAGCGCGGCGATTTCAGCTATCGCATTGGCATGAAGCCGCGCAACCAGCTCGGCGAAATGGCGCAGTCCTTCGATCGGATGACCGAATCGATCGCCGCGCTGCTGACGAATGTGGCGGAGAAGGAGCGCCTGCAGAGCGAGATCGCCATCGCCGCGTCGATCCAGCGCAACCTTCTGCCCAAGGAAGGGCCGCAATTTCGTGGCGTGTCGTTCGCCGCGCATTTCGAGCCGACGGCATCCATCGGCGGCGATTACTACGACGTCTTCAATCTCGACAAGTCGAGGCTCGCCGTGGCGATCGGCGACGTGTCGGGCCACGGCCTGTCGACGGGCCTCGTCATGGCCATGGTCAAGGCTGCGATCACGACGCTCGTTGAAGAGGGAGCGGATGAGGTCTCATTATTCGAGCGGCTCAACGAGCTTGTCTATCGCTCAACCGAACGGCGCGCATTCATGACGTTGGCATTCACGATCTTCGATCTTGAACAGGCAACGATTCGCCACACGAACGCCGGCCATCTCTATCCGTACGTGCTGCGCAAGGGACAGCCGCCCGTGGCCATCGAGCTGCCCTCGCTGCCTCTTGGCATCCGCGAGGAAATTCGTACGCGAACCGCGGAGCTGAGTCTCGAAGAGGGAGACACGATCGTCTATCTCTCCGATGGAATCATCGAGGCCCAGAGCGAGCAGCAGGATCCGTTCGGTTTCGATCATCTGGAAACGCTGCTGACGCAGACGTCCGATCGCTCACCGGACTCTGTTCGCGACGCGATCCTCGAAGCGGTCGCCAGACACTCGGGCACGCGCCCGGCCGACGACGATCGCACGGTGATGGTGCTGCGCTTCGATCAGTTCCGCTCGGCGCTCGCGCCGGCTCCGGAGCTCACGGAAGCCGCCGCGGTGTAGAAGCGGGCGATCCGCTTGATGTAATTGATCGTTTCGCGAAATGGCGGCACGCCGTTGTATTTCCAGACATTGCCTTCGCCGGCGTTGTACGCGGCGACCGCAAGATTGATATCGCCAGAGAAGGTGTCGAGCAGCCAGCGAAGATACTGGACGCCGCCGGTGATGTTTCCGTTCGGGTCAAATGAATTTCGCACGCCGAAGCGCTCCGCCGTCGCGGGCATCAATTGCATTAGGCCCCGCGCGCCTTTGTTCGAGATCTCGCGCGCCTTGAAATCGGATTCGGCTTTGATGACAGCGGAGATCAGCGCGGCATCAACGTCGAACTTTTTTGCCGCCTCGGTGATGAGTTGATCGTACTTCGAGTGGAAGACCGGACCGCGGGATGCGTCGTATGCCCACGAACGCTTCGGGAGGACGTGCTCAGGCGCCTTTTCGATCTCCACGACTTCATCGTCAAGAATGCGCTCGATGCGATTCAGCGGCATCGTCATCGCCCCGCCGTTCTTGAACGTGAGCTGAATGGCATTCTGATCGATGAGCCTGAACCCGCTGATCTTCATCGAGCGACCGTCGGTGAAGAGCGCGATGCTCGCGCTGGCGGGCAGAGCCGCACACAGCAGAGTGATGGCAAGCGCTAGCTTCTTCATTGGACGGTTAACGGTTAACTGTTAACAGTTAACCGATTATGCCCGGGGGTGAAATTGATCATAGAGCTTCTGCAGCCGCGCGCGCGAGACGTGCGTGTAGATCTGAGTGGTCGAGATGTCGGAATGGCCGAGCATCAATTGCACGGAGCGCAGGTCGGCACCGTTTTCGAGCAGGTGCGTGGCGAATGAATGCCGCAGCACATGCGGCGAGATGTGCGCTTTGATTCCCGCTTGCCGCGCGTATTTGACGATCTTCATCCAGAACGACTGCCGCGACATCGGGCGGCTGCGATTGGTGAGAAAGAGATGCGGATCGGCACGTCGGTTGAAGTGGGGGCGTCCGCGTTCTACGTACGCTGTGATCGCATCGCGGGCGCTGTCGCCGAACGGCACGATGCGCTCCTTCGATCCTTTTCCGAACGTACGCAGGAATCCGGCATCGAGCTCAATATCTTCGACCTTGACGCGAATGAGCTCCGAAACGCGCAACCCGGTCGCATAGAGCAGCTCCAGCATCGCCGCATCGCGCAAACCATCCGGTTTGGTGCGATCGGGCGCGTCCAGCAACGCATCGACCTCCGCCGGCTGCAGCGATTGCGGGAGCGTGGTCCAAAGTTTCGGATTGTCGAGATTCTCCGTGGGATCGTGTTTCAGATGCCGCTCGCGCACGAGGAAGCGAAAGAATCCGCGGATCGCCGCCAGTGCGCGTGCAACGGATCGCGCGGAAATGCCGGCGGAGCGAAGCGATTGAAAGTAGCGGACGATGTCCTGCCGCTTGACGGCGCTGATTTCGCGTTCGTCGAGCCATTCGCCGAATTGACGGAGGTCGGTGCCGTAGGACGCGAGCGAATTTTTCGCCAGTCCTTTCTCGACGGCGAGATAGTCGAGGTAAAGAGCCAAATATGTGTTCATTGTCATTCCGAGCGTAGCGAGGAAGCGGTGTGGGCGGGAGGTACAAAACAGGAGCTTCGCCCCTCCCGCCCACACCGATCCCTCGCTACGCTCGGGATGACAATTCCTCCGCCATGTACGAGCTCCGAACAAACGGGCCGGAAAACACAGCGCGAAATCCGAGGCGCTCGCCGATCTCGCGGTAGTCGTCGAAGACGGATGGATGAACGTATTCGACGACGTCGAGCTTCTCGCGCTTCGGCTGCAGATATTGTCCGATCGTCAGGATTTCGCATCGCGTTTCGAGCAGCCGCTGCATCACTTCGATGACTTCGCCGCGCCGCTCGCCCAAACCCAGCATGAAACCTGATTTTGTGACGATCTCCGGATCGAGACGTTTCGCTTCGCGCAGGACGCTCAGCGATCGCTCGAACCGCGAGCCGGGTCGTACGAAGTCGTAGAGGCGCGGAACGGTTTCCACGTTGTGGTTGTAGTAGTCGGGTTTTGCCTCTACGACCATGCGAATCGCCTCGCGATTGCCGCGAAAATCGGGCGTCAGCACCTCGACCGCGGCGTCAGGCAACTCCGCGCGCAACGCGCGAATGGTCGCTGCGAATTGCCGCGCCCCGCCGTCGGGGAGATCGTCGCGCGTGACTGAGGTGACGACGACGTGACGCAGCCCCATCCGCTTCGCTGCTTCGGCGACTGAATTCGGCTCATCGATTGACGGCGGAGCATAGGGGCGGGCGGTGGTCACATTGCAGAATCCGCATGAGCGCGTGCAGATGTCACCGAGGATCATGAAGGTGGCGGTGCCGCGGGAGAAACACTCGGTACGATTCGGACAAGCGAGCGATTCGCAGACCGAGTGCAGCGCTTTTTCGCGCAGGAGCGACTTGATTTCGTGCAGCTCGGCGAGGTTGATGCGCTTCTCGCGGATCCACTCGGGGAGACGACGGCTCACGAACTGAAGGTAGCACGACGTAGAGCCGACTCTCCAGTCGGCTTGCGCCGGCTGAGAGCCGGCGCTACGTTAATGCCCTACGCCGGCGAGCGACTTCTCGAGCGACTTGGCGATCAGCTTCTCCGCTTCGGCTTCCGGAATGCCCTTGACGATGGCCACTTCGGAAACGAGCAGGTATTTCGCCCGGTCGTACATTTTCTTTTCCCGGAAGGAGAGGCTCTTCTTCTTGGAGACCTCGTTGAGATTTTTCAGCACCTCGGCCACATCCTCGAGGCGCCCTGTTTTCATTTTCTCCAGGTTCTCACGATACCGGCCCTTCCAGTCGGTGTGCGCTTTCGGCACCCGCTGTTCGAGCAGGCTGAAGAGGCTTTTGATCTCCTTCTGCTGATAGAGACGCCGCAAGCCGACGCGATCGGTATTCTGAGTCGGGACCATCAGGCGCGAGTTGTTTCCC
>QHVY01000071.1 GCA_003223695.1 Acidobacteriota bacterium | reverse complement strand
GGGCGTTCCGGTGAAGCTTGGCCGCAGCGGAGTCGAGCAGATCGTCGAAATCAAGCTGACTGATCAGGAACGGACGGCATTGAACAAATCGGCGGATGCGGTCAAAGAACTGGTCGACAAGCTCAAGACAGCGGCTTAACATAACCTGCATCCCAAACATGAAGAAACTGGTCATCGACATCGAAACTGTCGGTATTCCGTGGGAAGAGCATGACTCCTACGTCCGCGAATACCTCATCAAAGGGCAGACCGAAGATGGGGCAGAAGAGACCAAGCGGGCGGGAGGCCTGTCGCCATTCCGCGGACGCATCGTCGCGATCGGTGTGATCAACATCGACGACGGCCGTTCGTGCGCGCTTTTCGAAGTGCCCGGGCAGACCGACGTTCGTGTCGAAAAGGCTGGATCGCGAACCTATATCTCGGGAACAGAGAAGCAGATCCTGGAAAAGTTCTGGGATTGGTTCGACGTCGATGCGCGATTTATTTCGTTCAACGGCCGCCAGTTCGACGGACCGTTCCTAATGATTCGGTCGGCGGTGAATGGAATCAGCCCGAAGCGCGATCTCGTCGGATATCGCTATCAAATGCATCCGAATTGTGATCTGCGCGAAGCGCTGAATTTTCACGGCACGACGAATTCGCGGCAGTCGAAATTCAATCTCGATCTCGCCTGCAAAGCCTTCGGGATTGCAACGTCGAAGAGCGAAGGAATGGATGGTCGCGCCGTCGAATCGTTCTATCGCGCCGGAAGACATCGCGAAATCGCCGACTACTGTCTCGAAGATGTGCGCGCGACGCTCGAGCTGTACGAGAAAATCGCGCCGACGATTCTCATCCTGAACAAAGAATTTCGTGATTCCGAGGAACGCGAGGCGCGTGGGCGGAAGGAAGAGTCGCCGGTCTTGCCGACCAGCGAAGCGCCATTCGTTGCTTCGGTGACCCAGACGTCGCTCGCGCTGAGCGCGGCGCTCGATGTGACCGAGCCCGAGCCGGTCGCCGCCGCGACGACTCAGGCGCTGGTCTTCGAAAAGCTGATCAAGAGCGAAGAGCCGGAAGAAGAAATCCCGAGCGGGGTCTGAACGGGTGAAGCTGTTCCGCGCGCGGATATTCACGCCGGTCGCTGACCCTTTCCGCACGGACGCAGCAAATTCCTATCTCGCGTACGACGACGGATTTCTGGCGATCGATCGATCGCGCATCGTCGGAATTGGCCCCTGGGAACAGCACCCCGCCGGCGGAACTGTCATCGATCTGGGACGCGAAGCTCTAATCACGCCGGGCTTCTTCGACACGCACCTTCACGCGCCGCAGCTGGAGATGATCGGCTCATACGGCGGTCATCTGCTCGAATGGCTGAATCGCTATACGTTTCCAACCGAGGCGAAGTTCAGCGATCCGAAGCATGCGGAGACGATCGCCCGTGCCTTTTTCGATGAGCTTCTGCGCAACGGCACGCTGTGCGCGCTCATCTTCTCGACTGTCCATTTCGAAGCGACTGATATTTTTTTCGCGGAAGCGGAGCGGCATGGATTCCGAGGAATCATCGGCAAGACGATGATGGATCGGAACGCGCCCGATCCGCTGCTGGAGAACGCAAAGACGTCTTACGAGCAAAGCCGCGAGTTGCTGATGAAGTGGCACAACCGCGGTCTTCTTCGATATGCAATCGCGCCGCGGTTTGCGCCGACGTCGACGCCCGAGCTGCTCGAGCGCGCCGGCGATCTGAAACGCGAGTTTCGCGACGCATACGTGCACACGCACATCTCCGAGAACACCACCGAAGTCGAATGGGTGCATGAACTCTTTCCGGAGGCGGAGTACGCCGATGTGTACGACAACTACGGCCTGCTCGATGAGCACACGGTTCTCGCGCATGGCGTGCACCTGACTGAAGAGGAGCTCGACCTGCTCAGCCGCCGCGGCGCGCGCATCTCCCACTGCCCCAATTCAAACCTCTTCCTCGGTAGCGGCCTCTTTCGCCTGCATCACGTCCTCGACTACGGCGTGATTGTCGGTTTAGGGACCGACATCGGCGCGGGCACAACGCCGTCGATGTTCGCTGCGATGGCCGATGCGTACAAAGTTCAACAGGTGCAGGGCGTGCCGTTGAGCCCCTTCGAGCTCTGGTATCTGGCGACGCTCGGCGGCGCGCGGACGCTGTCGCTCGATGACGAGACGGGCAGCCTCGAGTCGGGCAAGTCCGCTGATTTTCTCATTCTCGACCTTCAGGCGACGCCGCTGATCGCGATGCGCAGCGAGCGCGCGGCAAACATCGAGGACTTATTGGCGGGATTGATCTTCATGGGGGATGATCGCGTCGTTCAGAGCGCCTACATCGCCGGACGCGAAGTATCGCGGAAAGCCGGCTAACGTAGCGCCGGCTCTCTAGCCGGCGCCGAGCCGACTGAGAGTCGGCTCTACGTTGGCTGGCGCGGCGTTTGCGCCTTTTCGAGCGCAGGAGGTTCGAATGCTCCGCAACTCAGTGATTTTCGCGTTTTCACTTCTGGTCGGCGTCTCCGCGTTTGGACAATCGAGTACTCAGTGGCGGACAAGCGCCGACGTGCGCGAGGGTGTTCGCGGCACGATTGTCGGCACCGTTTCCGATGTGAATGAAGGTACAGGACGATTCCGGCTCACGCCCGACGATGATCGTAACGGGCTGGTAACAGTCGAAGCCGACTCGGTATCGACGCAGTACAACGGCTTCGGCGGAGCAATCAACGGCTCGCCGGAGATCTTTGTCGGCAGCACGGGCTTCTCAAATTTGCGAACGGGTGATCGCGTCGAAGTGCGTGGAGTCGGCCGCAATACCGGCGTCGTCGGCGCCGATTACGTCACGCTCCTCGGACGCCCAGTTGCCGCGGACCAAACCGGCGTTGGACAGACACGCACGCCGCAGACCATTTCGCCGCCGACGACTTCGGGGACAACGCCGAGCGCAACTCCGCAAACGGTCGGGCGGGTGGAGGGCATCGTTAGAACAGTCAACGCCGCTGACGGGCGGGTGGTGATCGAGACCGACCGCCGCGAAATGATCACCGTCCGCGGCACTAGCTCCACGCCGGTGTACTACCGCAACAATGTCTATCGCATCAGCAATCTCGAACCAGGCGATCGCATTCGCATCGAGCCGGACGCGACGAGTGCAATCGGCGGTGAGGTCCGCGCGCGCACCATCAATGTCGTGCAGAACGTTCAGGAAGGCGGCGGTACGACGGTCCAGGTTGGCGCACTCACCGGACGAGTGACATCCATTGACCGGCGCAACAACATCGTGCGCGTGGACAGCGGACGCGGCGACGTGCGAGTCGATCTTGCCAGCGCGACCGACACGAGCGGACGCCGCGTGCGGGCGAGTGACATACAGGTCGGCGATCGTGTCGATTTGAGCGGCAGCTACAGCGGCGAAACGTTCGTTGCTGCGACCGTTCGCTTCAACGACGAGACGGCGCCGCCTTCAGGCGGCGCGCCACCGATCGAACAGGCTCCTCCTCTGGGCGTCGTGACAATCTACGGTACGGTGTCACAATCGGTGGCGGGCGGACCGCGGCTCGTTGTGCGCGACCAAAGTGGCGGCTCCGTGCCGCTGTATGTGCTCGATGACTTCCCCGTTCGTACTCGCACAGGCGGGTACACGACCGCGGATCGCCTGAGAGCGGGCGACTCGGTGGTAGTGAAGGCCTATCGCGACTCGGACGGCAATTACATCGCTCAGACGATACGGATGAGGTGACGCTCTGTAGGGCACGACTGCGTCGTGCCGAACCCCTCGAAGCTTCGGCCCGGCGCAGCCGGGCCCTACAGTAGTTATTTGGAATATCGCGCCTTTCCTGGCTGTCGGAACCTCTGCAATGGAAAAGCCCGCGCGGTGCGATTTGTTGCCTGGCGTTTCGCAATCGGGATCGCCTCCTGAAGTGATCTGCGAAACTCGGCGCGTGGTCACTTTGGCGCGACGGCGTGCCGCGTTGCGCGACATGCTCGACCTCCTTCTCCTCTCCGGCGTCGACGGGCTTTTCCTGCGCTGGCCTCACGCGCACATTCCGATGCTCGATCGTGATCAGACGGCGCTGATTCTGGCAGCAGTGAACGCCCTGGTAATCACGTACATGTGGTCCGCGCGTATGCTGCCACGTTGGCGCGCGCGTCGCCTCGCATCGACGTGGTCTACGGTGGAGCGAGACCGCTTCGTCAGGTTTTGACTTCGCTCTTCAGCAGTCCGCCGAGGGTTGCCAGGAGGATCACGGTGGCGGTGGCAATCACGCTCCAGAAGATTGCGCGTTCAGTGCGGGCTGACGTTTTCGTCGTTCCCCGCACCGGCGGTAGCGACACCTCGCGTGACGATTCACTCAACAGCCGCGGAGCAAGAAGCGCGAGGTCGTAGCGCGGTGGAGCAGCAGATGGGTCGTCATACAGCAGCGTGAGTGGCGTGCCGTTGCTGAAAAACCGAAGCGCATACGACGGGAGAAGCAACTGCGCCGACGTGATTAGGAGCGGCGCGTTGTCGCGCTCGTCTACACGTAATTCGACGGCGGTACCTGCAAGCGGCGACGTGAACGTCAGCGGCGGTGGATTCGATTCGGGATCTGCGCTGCGCCACGTCGTTTGCTCCAGGAGTTCAGCATCACGACCGCGACTCTGATCGGGCGGCCGTTGCAACTGCACGTCGCGATCGAACACGCGGCCATTCGTCGTGAGCATCAGCCGTGTTCCTGCCGGAAAACGATCGTAGGGCAGCTCGAACCGATAGAGCGACGCAGTCCCGCTGGCGACGCGACGGGGAATGCGCAACGTGATCAGTAACGGCGCATCGCGCTTTTCGAGCAAGTAGGGCACTTGTTTCCCCGATCCGTCGATCAAGCGAACATCGTTGAGATCGACGCTGTGCGCCAGCACGTCGGAGTCAAGGACAAGAGAAACGAGGCCGCGCGGAATCGCTCCCACACTCCGCGCCCGGCGGAACGGGCGGCGATCGATTGGAGCACCTGTGATCGGCAGCGGCGCGGCTGTGGCTTCGTTGCGCGCATTCTCGGCAGCCGTCGACCACGTTGCCAGCGGAGGTTGCATGCGCTCGACCGAACGGCGTGAGGCCTCGACGTCGTAGCGCGGCGCGTGCACTGAAGCATTGCCGTAGGTCGCGGTCATCGGCGCCGCGCTTGTCGCATCGAAGTAGATCCACGGCAGCGGAGCGAACTGCGCGACGATCGAATCGATGCTCAGAGGCCCGCTGTTGCCATCGTCGACTGCGATTTCGAGATCGGCGCCCGTTGGAAAAGAAATCGGGATCGCCATTTGCGCTGCCACCGCGCCGTCGCGTTCAGCGCGGCGCAATTTTGTGGTGCCGAGGACAACGGGCGCGAGCGTGTTGCCGTCGAAGCGCGACTCCGAGACCGACGCGTCGCGGAAAACGTTCGCGTTTGTGACCCGAAGCTCGATTGACGCGATCGGCAAATGCGGGCCGGGCAGCGAGACCCGGTACCGGCTCTTGTATGCCTCCGATGCAACCTTTCGAAACGACAGCGGAACGATCAGAGACGTTGTTGAGGCGCTTTGGTCGCTGACGCGTGCCTTCACCTCGGCGACGTTGCGAACGCGAGCGCTTGAGCGATCGTCCCAGACCAGCCGCACGTAGCGGTAGTCGCCGGGCGCGAAGGCGACCTCGAGATTGCGGAGTTGCTGATCAGGAAGGTCGAACAGCGTGGTTTCCGCGGCAAGAACGGTCCAGTGAACTCGATCGCCACTGCCATCGACGCGTACGCGCTTCAAGAGCGGCGCTGAAACGCCGCCGATTG
>QHVY01000070.1:8915-9746 GCA_003223695.1 Acidobacteriota bacterium | reverse complement strand
TCTGCCGCGCCACGGGAAAAAAAGCGGGACGGGGTGAGGACGACGCCGCGCTGCTGACCGAAGCGATCTCACGCGGCGGGGCGGCGGGGACGATTCTGCTGATGCGCACCGGCGAGATCCCTGAGGAATCTGCCACAGTCGATCTGATCGATCGCTCCGGCGCTGTCGTCATCTGCGATGTCACTCGCGAAACGTTCAACTCAGCGCTGCAAAGCGCGATCGAGGAGATCGCGGAAGAAACGGGCGTTCGCTTCGACAGCAAGGCAATCACGGTCCTGCGCCAGCGTCTCGGCATCGATCGCATGCTCGGCGACAAGTTCTCGCGCGATGTTCCCGACCTCCGCTTCGCCGTGTCCGAGGCGGAGAGATTGGCGACGCTGGTGGGGGAGGGCGGGCGTGTGGGGGCGGAGGTGGTGGAGCGCGAAGTATCGGCGCTCGAAGGTGGAGCGCGATACGAGCTTGCCTCGCTCTTCTCCGAGGGAAAGATGATCGAGGCGATCGGGAAGCTGCGCGACCTCGTCGCCCAAGCGCGGCGCGAAGACGCACGCGCATCGCTCGACATTCTGTACGGTCGCTTTCTTTTTCCGATCGCCGACGAAATCCGGCAAACGATCGGCATCATCTCTTTTGCGCGCGCGAACAAAATCGATCTGAAGAAATCGATTCAGTACAACCGATTCAGGGACACGATCGCCGACCGCTTGGGTGAATACCTCAAAGAGCGCGGCATCGTGCGCCAGAAGCCGCATCCGTTTCCGCTGCATAAGAAATGGGAAGCGGCGCCCGAGCACAGCGAGGCCGATCTGTTTCGCGCGCTCGCCGAAATCGCGG
>QHVY01000070.1:0-8895 GCA_003223695.1 Acidobacteriota bacterium | reverse complement strand
CACCACAGAGAGCACAGAGAGCACAAAGAAAGCTCTGTGTCCTCTGTGATCTCTGTGGTGAACTCCACCTCGCGATAGACTCAAAAAATGTCGGTCCTCGCCGTCGAACGCAACGCCTGGCGCGCGCTTTTCGCCGCCCAGGTCGGATGGATGCTCGATGCGATGGACTTTCTCCTCTTCACGTTCGCCATCGTTCCCATCCAGAAGGAATTTGCGCTCTCCAGCGCAACGATGGGCGGTCTCACATCCGTCGCGCTGATTGCCGGCGCGATCGGCGGTATCGCCTTTGGCCGCATCGCCGACGCAATCGGCCGCGTGCGCGCAATGACGATCAGCATCCTCGTCTACTCGATCGCGACGGCGGGGCTGGCGACGTCGCAGGCACTCTGGCAGCTCGTGGCCTGGCGCGTTCTCGTCGGATTGGGCATGGGCGGCGAGTGGTCGTGCGGCTCAGTGCTCGTCGCCGAGACGTGGCCGGCCGAGCATCGGGCGAAAGCGATGGGCATCATGCAGTCGGGCTGGGCGATCGGCGCGCTCCTTGCCGCCGCACTCTCCGCTCTCATCCTCGGCACTTATGGCTGGCGCGTTCTTTTTCTCATCGGAGTGCTTCCGGCCATCGCCGCATTCTTCATTCGACGGACGGTCGAGGAGCCGCCGCTGTGGCGGCAGCGGAAAGTTGAGCCGTCGCGCTGGAGCGAGATGTTCTCGCCGCTGTTCGTGCGTCGCACCATCATCGCCACACTTCTCTCGAGCAGCGTGCTCATCGCGTACTGGGGCGTGATCACATGGTTGCCTGCGTTTCTCGCGACGCCGATTGAAAAAGGCGGCGCGGGACTGACGATCACCAAATCTGCAGCGTGGCTGATCGCACTGCAGATCGGCGCGTTTTTCGGCTACATCAGCTTCGGTTGGTTCGCGGACAAATTCGGCCGCCGCGCGGCGTTTACATTTTTCATGATCGCGGCGGCGGTGGTCGTGCCGATCTTCGCATTCGAAGCGCGGTCGAAATTGACACTGCTCATCATCGGGCCGCTCGTCGGCTATTTCTGTCACGGATATTTCTCTCTGTTCGGCGCGATGCTCTCGGAGCTTTTTCCCACGCGCATTCGAGCCAGCGCACAGGGCTTCTGCTATAACGCCGGACGTCTCGCTTCGGCGGCCGCGCCGCTGGCGATCGGCGCCGCCGCGCAAGAACATGGATTGGGACTGGCCATCGCAGTCGATGCGCTTTTCTTCGCTGTCGGTGCAGTGCTGGTATGGATGCTTCCGGAAACGAAAGGAGCGGAGCTCTGAAAATGGAGAGCGGGCGTCTCGCCCGCAGCGGGCACGCGTCGCGCGCGGCCGCTCCTCGTCGCCGGACGAGACGTCCGCCGACTGCGGCCGGGACGGCCGCTCTCCAATGATGAAAGGGGTTGCCGATGATCGATCTCAGCGCGGATCTCGCCGAGGGCGCTCCGGACGAGGAACAAATCTGGCCGATGATCACGTCGGCGAACGTCGCTTGCGGCGGCCATGTCGGCGATGAACACTCGATGACCGAGGCCGTTCGCCGCGCTCGCCGTCACAACGTGCGCCTTGGCGCGCATCCGTCGTACCCTGATCGCGCGAATTTCGGCCGGAAGTCGATGGCCATGGCCCTGCCCGCCCTTCGCACGACGCTCATTCAGCAGATCAACGCGCTGCGCGCGATCGCCGAGCGCGAGGGCGTGCTGTTGCAATTCGTGAAGCCGCACGGCGCGCTGTACAACGATGCGCACAAAGATGTCGTGCTCGCGGCTGGGATCGTGGAAGCAATCCGCGAAGTCGATCCGAGCCTCGCAATCGTCTGCGCCAATACTTCGGAGATGGCGACGGCTGCACGGGCGAGTGGGACGTCGGTCATTCGTGAAGCGTTTGCCGATCGCCGCTACAACGCTGATGGATCGTTGGTCTCGCGCAGCATTGCCGGGTCGCTGCTGAGCGTCGACGAAGCTGCCGAACAGGCGACGCTGCTCGCGCGAGAACGCGTGGTCATTGCGCGCGACGGCTCTCGTGTGCCCGTTGCCTTCGACACCGTTTGCATTCACGCCGATATGGAGAACGCCGTCGAGC
The DNA here is from genome assembly GCA_003223695.1 of Acidobacteriota bacterium. Taxonomy (GTDB): domain Bacteria; phylum Acidobacteriota; class Thermoanaerobaculia; order Gp7-AA8; family Gp7-AA8; genus Gp7-AA10. The sequence goes on along the minus strand of QHVY01000070.1, from coordinate 6,804 downwards.
GTCTGCGCGCCATCCGCAAGCGGTTGGGAGGATCGGAATGAGGAAGTGGTTCGCTATTGCAGTTTTTGTCGCTCTTGCCGCGCATGCACAAACATTCGACTTGTCGATCGACAACATCATGCGCGGCCCAAACCTCTACGGCTATTCGCCGGAGGAGGTGAGGTGGACGCCAGACGGGTCGCGGATTTACTTCTCGTGGAAGCATTGGAACGACCCTCTGGAGAAAGATCGCGACACGTACGTTGTGAACCGCGACGGCAGCGGTCTGCGCAAACTCTCCGATGAGGAAAAGAAAGACGCTCAGCCAGCATCCGGCGACCGCACGCGCGACAAACGGATGATCGTGTATGCCGAGGATGGCGATATCTATCTTTGGGACGGAAAACGGCACGCGTTGACGCAGACGATCGACACGGAATCATCGCCGCACTTCACGTTTGATGAGCAGCGCGTCACGTTCGTCCGCAACAACAATCTTTTCGCTGTTTCGCTGCGCGACGGGTCCGTCGCACAGCTCACGAACGTCGTGGGACCGGATGACAAAGGTCCGAACGTGACGCTGTGGGACGACAAGAAGGGAACGGCGAGTCAGGAGTACATCAAAGCTGAAGAGCGGAAGCTGTTGTCCGTCGTCGATGAACGAGCGCGGAAACGCGAGGAAGACGAAGCGAAGAAAAAGAAGGAGCATCCGCAGAAGCCGTTCAAACTCGACAAGCACCAGACGGCCACGGACATGCAGCTCACGCCGGATGGCAAATCGGTCATTGCGCTGATTCGAACGGAATCGGAGAAAGCGAAGCGCGCGATCGTCCCCACGTATGTGACCGAGGGGGCGTATACGGACACGATTCCGTCGAGGGAGAAAGTCGGTGACGTCGTGCCGGCGACGCGCATTGCGATCATTGATTCAATAAATGGTGATGTTAAATGGTACGATAATGGGACACCGAAAGAGAGGGAGATCTCACTGCGCATGCCGGTCTGGTCGGACGACGGCAAGCGCGCATTTCTCTTCGTTCGCTCCACCGACAACAAGGACGCGTGGATCATGGCGCTCGATCCGGCGACGGCGAAGGGGCGCGTGATCGTTGCGATGCATGATGACGCCTGGATTCGCGTTTTTGATTTGCAGCCGCCCGGCTGGCTCGGCGACAACCAGACGATTTACTACACCTCCGAGGCGAGCGGCTACATGCATCTGTACGAGGTGCCGTTCGATGGGGGAACGCCGAAGCAGTTGACGAGCGGCAATTGGGAAGTCGATTCAGTCACGTTATCTCATGATAAGTTCGAACGGCATCTGTACCGGATGCCGGCGACGGGCGGCACACGATTGAACCTCACCAACACGCCCGGCGATCACGCAGCAGTGGTCTCGCCCGACGGAACGCTGGTCGCCGACGTTTACTCGTACACGAACAAACCGCCCGAGCTGTACGTGGCGCCGGCTCTTAGCCGGCGCGAGCCGCCTGGAGAGGCGGCTCTACGTATCACCACGTCGTCCGCTCCGGAGTTCGCAACATATCCCTGGCTCGATGTGCCGATCGTCCGCATTCCGGCGCGCGACGGCGCGCGGCTCCCGGCCCGAATTTACAAACCGGCGAATTTCGCACGCGGAGGCAAAGCGGTCATCTTCGTTCACGGTGCCGGATATCTGCAGAATGTCCATCACTGGTGGTCGAGCTACGCGCACGAGTACGTGTTTCATCACTTGCTGATGTCGCGCGGATATCTCGTCCTCGATGTCGATTACCGCGGCTCGAAAGGCTACGGACGCGATTGGCGAACGGCGATCTATCGGCACATGGGCGGAAAAGATCTCGATGACCAGATCGACGCCGCGCGCTGGCTGGTGAGCGAGCATGGTGTCGATGCGAAGCGCATTGGAATCTACGGCGGCAGCTACGGCGGTTTCATCACGCTCATGGCCATGTTCACACAGCAGGATGTCTTCGCTGCCGGCGCCGCCCTGCGTCCGGTCACCGACTGGGCGCACTACAACAACGGCTACACGTCCGCAATCCTGAACTTTCCGCAGAGCGATGCCGAGGCGTATCGGAAGTCATCGCCGATCTACTTTGCGGAAGGTCTGAAAGGCCGGCTGCTCATCTGCCACGGCATGGTCGACACGAATGTGCATTTCCAGGACACGGTGCGGCTCGTTCAGCGCCTCATTGAATTGCGCAAAACGAATTGGGATCTCGCAGTTTTTCCCGTCGAGAACCACGGCTTCGTCGAGCCGACGTCGTGGGCGGACGAATACAAGCGTATCCTTAGGCTCTTCGACGAAACCTTGACGAGTCCCGCGGCATCTAACGCGCCATGAAGCGACTGGAGAGGAAGCATCCGCTCGCCATCCGGTGGTTTCATTGGATCAACTTCCCGATCCTCGCGGTGATGGTGTGGAGCGGACTCCTGATCTACTGGGCGAACGCCGTTTATCGCGTGGGCGTCGGCAAGCACACGCTGTTCAAGATGACCATCCCCGAGCACCTCTACGAGAAATGGCACATCGCCTTTCGCCTCGGCTGGGGACTGTCGTTCCACTTTTTCTTCATGTGGTTGTTCGCTATCAACGGAATCCTGTACGTTCTCTACACAATTTTTTCTGGCGAGTGGCGCTACCTGCTTCCCGATCGCCGATCATTCATCGAAGCCATTCAGGTCACGCTGTACGACCTGCGTCTTCGCAAAGAGCCGCCGCCGCAGCGAAAGTACAACGCCGCGCAGCGAATTGCGTACACCGCGATCATCGTCATGGGCCTTGGCTCGCTCGTGACCGGTCTGGCGATCTACAAGCCAGTGCAGTTTGCCTGGCTCACGTACCTGTTCGGCGGATATCAGATGGCGCGTTTCTTCCACTTCTGGCTGACCATCGGTTACGTCGTATTTTTCGTTGTCCACATTGGTCAGGTCGTTCGAACCGGATGGAACAACTTCCGCGCGATGATCATCGGATACGAGGTCCACGAGGTGCCCAATGAATGATGAGGACGTAGGGCGTGGGGAGCAGGAAGTGGGCGGGGAGCAGGAAGAACGGCGTGTGGATCAGGAAGTGGGCGGGGAGCAGGAAGAACGGCGTGTGGATCAGGAAGTTGACGAAACACGAGCCGAGGGTAAAGACGCATCTCCTCCTACCGACACCCCACCTCCCGCATCCCACATCTCGCCTCCCACTTCCGACGTCGATGGCCAAGTACGCCGCTTGTCGCGCCGAGGATTTTTTGTCGCCGGCGTCAGCGCGATCGCCGCGTACGGCGGATGGAGATGGCTTACGAACGCATCGCGAATGGGCGACGTGCCCTGGCCGCTGCGACGCACACTGGAGACGAATGAAAAACTATCGGAGGCGTACTTCCGCGAAAGACGTCTCAGCCCGACATTCCCCGCCTCGATGATCACGAACGCGCGGATCAACGGCGGCATCGGCTTGAATGCGAACTACGACATGAGCGCGTGGCAGCTCAACATCGACGGACACACGCTGAATCTCGCCGATATCCAGGCTTTTCCGAAGCGGGAGATGATCACCGAATTCCGCTGCATCGAAGGTTGGAGCTACATCGCGAAATGGAGCGGGGCGCGACTCGCGGATGTGATGGCTAAGTTTCCGCCGCCGCCCGACACGCGTTACGTGGCGATGGAGACGCCAGGGCGCGCGTATTACGTCGGACTGGACATGCAGAGCGCGATGCATCCGCAGACGCTTCTCGCATACGAGCTCAATGAGCAGCCGCTGACGTGGCAGCATGGCGCGCCGCTTCGGCTGACGATTCCGGTGAAGTACGGCATCAAGAACATCAAGCGCGTGGGCACGATCCGCTACACGAACGTGCGACCAGCCGACTTCTGGGCTGAGCGCGGCTACGACTGGTACGCGGGTCACTGAACGTGGCGCCGGCGCTGAGCCGACTAAGAGTCTTCTCTACGTTCTTTGTCCTTCTGAAAACCGTACGGGCAGTGACGGCAGCCTGACTCGCAGCAATATCCGCGTTTCAGCAGATACTTCGCCGTGAAGACGATGTATGGTCCTTCGCGGTAGAAGTCTTCACCTTCGACAAGGTCGGGTTGCTCCTGCTCAGGCACGCCGCAATTATGCGTCGTGCCATTGCTCGATCTCGTTCGCCGCGCGCCGAAAAACCGCTTCCGCCTTCCGAATGGCTTCCAACGATGTGCAGTCGGCAATCTCCAACAGGACGATACTTACTCTTCGTGCGGTGCATCCGCCGGCTCCTATGTGTGCGTAACGACAGATCGGACAAACACCTGAAAGCTCCTCAGCGTTCATGGTCCTCCCATGAGCGCTACCCTCTCCGGTGCGAAGAATCTTGAAGGAAGTCGAGGCGGGCCGAATCTATCGAACGATAGAGGGTGCCGGTGGTCTGGTGTGCCTCGGCTGGTACACGCCGAGCTTTCCGCCTCCCGGCAGAGTCACTTCCGTGAGCTGTCCCCACGACTGGTCGTGCACTGGCCCGCAAGTCACGCCCTGCTTTTTCATGTCCGCCATGAAGCTTTTGAGGTCATCGCACATGAGGTAGAACTCCTGCACGTCGTTTTCTTCCGACGGGTGCACGGCCACCTCTGCCGGCGGCAGTCCGAAGATGAGCCATCCTCCGCCAACGTCGACGTTCGGAAATTTCAGCACGTCGCGAAGAAACGCGCGGTCCGCGTCGGGATTCTTGCTGTAGATGATGGAGTGCGCACCGATGATCATCCTTCTACTTTAGTTGAGTTCACATTTCGTAGCGACGTTCCGGATGTTCGATGCTCAGCTCCGCCAATTTACGGATCCGTTCTCGCATCTTGCGATCGCCGGCGGCGTACGCGGCCCGCAGAAAATCGATCGTGTGGACAGATTCCGTTGACAACACTGTGAAGCCCGACTCCGGTTGCCGCGGATCGATCGTCGCCTTCTTCCGCCAAACGCCATGCGTCAGCTCGTGACATTCGTAAAGCGGCGTCCGTTCGTCGCTCGACTCGAGCAGCCCGCGCAAAGCGACGCTCGAAGCAGGATCGATGTTCTGAATTTCACAACCTGATTGATACTCACCAGCCAGCTCATTCGTCCATCGGACCTCGGCGGTAAATTCGATGTGCGCTCCGTGCCACTCGAGAGAGACAGCGTACGGCTTTCGCGCAGGAAGAGGAGCGGAATGCGAAAGCCGCACGCCAATGATGGAGGCATCGACGACATAGGCGCGCTCGCCGCCAGCGAGCGCTGCAATGGGTTGCAGGAGAGTGACCCGGGGCGATCGTCGTCGTGTCTCCACACATATCCATTGAGCACCGGGTATGCCCCGCGACAAATTTGTCGTGACACCGATCACCGCACGCGGGTGATGCGGATCACGATTCCGGATTAATTTCTGACCGTGCGGCGACGGGGTTCGAAATCGATGAAGCGGCCGGCGAGGCGGCGGTCGCCGCCGCTGATTTTCTCGTAGGCGACGAGAAACCTGCCGTTCCCAACCGCGAGCACGGAAGGATCGCGCTCATCCACGGGCGACGTAGCAATCGACATGTACGCCACATTTCCCGATCGATCGATTGAAGCTCCGACGACATCATGATCGCCGGTCGCCGTGGTCGTCCGCCAGACAACGACGTAGCGCTCGCCGTCTGTCGCAATATCGGGGCGAGTCCGGCCGGCATCGGGTCCGAACTTCCCAAGAAAGAGTTGATCTCGAGCTACGCGGGCCGCGAAATCGGCGAGTGAGGCGACGTCGAGACGCGTCGCCGTAACGACTCCTCCGCTCTGCTCATCGCCGAACAACCAAGCGACGAGAATGTCTCGCCCATTACTTTGTATCGCTGGTTGATCAAAGCTGTCGAAAGGCAAGATTGTTATGGTCGAGACCACAAAGAGCCGCATCAGGCGCAGAGCGGACGAGTACTTGTAGATGCGGCACGAGTCGCGGTCGTAGCAGAATCCATTGAACGGACCGCCGACCGCTTTACAGTTCGGCTCCGGCGAGCATGTGAAGGTGTTTAATTGAACTCTCCCGGCTGACACCAGCACCGGAGAGTCCTCGTTCGCTACCATGTCGCTGGTGTTGATGTCAGAAGAAATCGGGCTATCAACAGTTCCGTCGCGGCGGACGCGCCACACTTTGCCGGCCGCTGCGATCCAGCTAGACGTTCCGGATCGGGCAACTACGGGCGAGTCGGTCGTATCCTGAGGAGCGGCCGTGAGCACTCGAGACGGCGAAGGGTTCAGATCTGAATCAAGCTGACAGTAAACAGGCGACCCCAGGATCGGCGAACCGTAGCGACTGACTTCGAGCCAAGCGAGCGTGAACCCGCTGCCAGTCGGAGATGCAGACATCGACGGGGACGTTGCATCGAGCATTGCTGCCGATGCCTTGGGAACTTCGCGCACGTCGCCAACGATTCGGCCAGTTTCGTCGATGCGAGCGACGTAAACCGTGTTGATAAGCATGACGTTTCGAGCGGTCCACGCGATCGCCGTCCCTCGCGTGTCCCGCGCCATGGCGATGGCGGGCGCCGCGATCGATACGAGCTCGTCGCGCGCCGGCACGGAACCAGAGACGATCTCACTTCCGATGACCGGCTGTCCCAGCGCCGCTGCTGATCTGAAGAGCACAAACGCGGCGATCGCAGAGCGAAAGATCCGCACATCACTGGTACGGAACCGATAGCGAAGATGTTGGGATGTGGAATTGGCTGTGGCGGGAGGACTCGAACCTCCGACCAACGGATTAACAATCCGCCGCTCTACCAACTGAGCTACACCACAGCACGTCGGATGGAAGCCTCGAAAACCCGTGCCCCATCCCCACTATT
>QHVY01000069.1 GCA_003223695.1 Acidobacteriota bacterium | reverse complement strand
ACACGCGGCGCCTCACGATCGTTGCCTTCGCCGACGGCGATCAGCCGGCGACGTTTCGAATCGGCGATCAATCATTCGATGTCATTGTGCAAAACGGCGGCGGCTACATCGGTCAGTGGGACAATCGCACGTGGAATCGACATGAAGTCGTGCTGCCACCGCGTCCGGATGCTCCGCCCGATGCGCCGGCGCGCAAGCGCACCGTCCTCGAGTACACCGGCCTCACACCAGGATTCATCAAGCGGGCGGCAGTTGCATCGTTCAAAGCGAGTCCATCGTACGAGTATGCGTATACATTCTCGTATATATTTTCGGTGCCTCGGAACGCGACGACTTTAACGGTGCCGGCAAACGACAAGATTCACATCGTCTCTATGACCGCATCGGATGAAGGGCCGCCGCTTCGTCCCGCTGAGCCGCTCTACGATACGCTGCAGCGATGAAGAAGCTCGTTGCAGCGATCATTCTCGTCGTCGCGTGCGCCCGACACGAGCAGACATCCCAAACAAAATCATTCACCCTGGCGGTGATTCCACAGGGCTCCACGCATGAGTTCTGGAAAAGCATTCATGCCGGCGCGGTGAAAGCGGCGCACGACGAGGCTGCGCAGGGCGTGAAGGTCGACATCATCTGGAAGGGCCCGATGCGCGAGGACGATCGCGAGCAGCAGGTGCAGGTGGTCGAGGGATTTCTCACCCAGGGTGTGAACGGCATTGTGCTCGCGCCATTCGACAAGAACGCACTTGTTAGGCCCGTGGAGGAAGCGAAGCGCGCCGGCATTCCCACTGTCGTCATTGACTCCGCGCTCGAGTCGAACGACCCAATCAGCTTTGTCGCCAGCAACAACTATCACGGTGGCGAGCTCGCTGCCGGCGAAATGGCTCGCCTGCTGAATGGAAAAGGGAGAGTGCTGGTGCTTCGCTATCAGGAAGGCGTCTTCAGCACCGAGCAGCGCGAGAAAGGATTCGTCGACAAGATCAAAACGTATCCGCAGATTCAGGTGATTTCCTCGAATCAATATGCCGGCGCGACGCGTGACACGGCGAAAAGCGCCGCGGAGAACCTTCTCAATCGATTCGGCAACGACATCGACGGCATGTTCACGCCGAACGAATCATCGACCGCCGGAACGCTCCTCGCGCTCGAGGATTCCGGAAAAGCGGGGAAGATCCGTTTCATCGGCTTCGACGCCAGCGACATCTTTGTGCAGGCGATGCGCGCCGGAAAACTGCAGGGCATCATCGTGCAGAATCCCTTTCGGATGGGCGAGCTCGGCGTCAAAACACTCGTCGACCACCTCGGAGGCAAGCCGATTCAGAAGCGCGTCGACACCGGCGTGACGCTGATTACGCCGGCGAATCTCGACACGCCGCAGTCGCAGGAGCTGCTGCATCCGCCGTTGGAAAAGTACCTGAAATAGTTGCTTAGTTGCTGAGTCGCTCGGTTGCTCGGTTTTGCACCCAGCAACTCAGCAAACCTAGGAACCGAGCAACTCTGTCGCAACCTTGCGCAAGTCATCGCGCAGTATCGCGTAGTTCCGCTCCTGCATCGGCGGATCGTCAGCGCGCAGCACGGCGGAGGGATGAATCGTGGCCATCGTGCGCGGAGCCCATCGGCTTTCAATCCACTGACCGTGCTGCTTCATGAGACGAAACTGATCGCCGAGCATGGATCGCGCGGCGGTGGCGCCGAGGCAGACGACGATGTTTGGGCGGACGAGGGCGAGCTCACTCTCCAGCCACGGCCGGCACGCGGCGACTTCGACCGGCGCCGGCGTCTTGTGAATGCGTCGCTTTCCGACGCGTTCGAATTTGAAATGCTTCACCGCATTCGTGACGTACAAATCCTCGCGCCGCAATTGCACTTCCGCAAGCGCGCGATCGAGCACTTCGCCCGCAGGCCCGACGAAGGGCGCGCCGCGCAAATCTTCCTGATCGCCGGGAACCTCGCCGACGAGCGCAACGCGTGCATCTTGCGGACCGCGGCTGAAGACCGCCTGCGTCGCATATTTGTAAAGGTCGCAGCCGCGGCATTCTTTCACTGCTTCGCGCAACGCATCGACCGATTGCGTCTGCGGCACGAACGGGCGGGCGGTGGGTTGGGAAAGCTCGTTCAGGCGGGCAACATCGATGTCGCGCTCCACGTCGAGTAGATCGTGATTTTCACGAACGATGCGCCACAAAACGCGATACAGGAGCGCCCAGCGCTGCGGATCCGCATTCGTTGCCGCGCGCCGCGCCATGTCCACAAAGCGGGCGGGCACGCGATACTCCGTGACCGGCTCGACCGCGCGCGGCGCGCTCAGCGTCAGCAGCGACGACTGCACGATCGAGCCGTCGTTCCACTGCACCTCGTCGGGCGAGATCCCTTCACGGAGAAGGGACCTCGCAGCCGATTGCCAGCTTTCAAAGCTGGGGTCAATGCGAACTTCTCTCACGCATCGCGAATGCTACTGCTCCCCTCCCGTCACAGCGAACCATTTATCTTCCGAGCCGGACATCACAAAAATGATCGGCGCAACGCATTGCCCGGGAAGAGTGACGAATGTGTCGATGTTGGAATCCCCCGAACGCGTTGCTGGAAAACCAACGGTCGTGATGTTGACGGTGCCGATTTTTTTCCCGTTCTCGGTCAGACAGCTCACCAATCCGCGGAATTGTGCTTCATCGTTGATTCCGCGCAGCTCCGGCGGCACCGATGGGTCGTTCGCGAACACGATGCCTCGTACAGTCATCCGCAGGTGACCATCGCTGGTCAGCGATCCCCGCGCGCTCCCGACAACCCAAGGGAGCTCATCACCAAGCACGCCTCGAATGAAGGTGCTGTCGATAAATGGCCCATCGACTCCATACATCGTTCCGAATCCAATGACCTGAGTTCCGCTTTGAGCATAGGCCAGCGTAATCGGAAGCAGCGTCATCAGCACAGCGAGCAATAATGTTTTTTTCATAATTCTCCTCTTTTCTCCAATACTTCAGCTTCCTTCTCTCGCTGTCATAATGATTTGCAACTTAGTTGCCGAATAGGTTGCAAAAGGCTGAGCCATGATGACTGTGACAAACTGATCCAAGTGGCTCTGTTGCAACTCACCGGCATCGAGAAGCGATTCGGCGCCACCGTTGCTCTCGCTGGAGTCGACCTCGCGATTCAAGCAGGCGAGGTGCACGCGCTCATCGGCGAGAACGGCGCGGGGAAAACCACATTGCTCAATATCGTTGCGGGACTCCTGCGTCCCGATGCCGGAGAGATTCGCGGCGAAAGCGCCGTTGCCTACATTCATCAGGAACTCGCGTTGTGTCCTCACCTTCCTGTCGCCGAAAACATCCTCCTCGGCGACGAGCCGACATCTCACGGCTGGTTGCGACGAGAAGAGATGCTCGAGCGAGCGGCGGCGCTGCTCGACGAATTCGGACGCAGCGACATCAATCCGCGCGCGCGCACCGGCGCGCTGTCGCTCGCCGATCAGCAGGTCGTGGAAATCTGCCGAGCGCTGTCGTCGGACGCCCAAATCATCTTGATGGACGAGCCGACGAGTAGCCTGCAGCGCGCGAACGTCGAGCGGCTCTTTCGATTGATCGGTCAACTTCGCGATCGCGGAATCGCAATCATTTATATCAGTCATTTTCTGGAAGAGGTCCGCGAGATCGCCGGCCGTTATACGGTTCTGCGCGACGGCAGCACGGTCGGGTCAGGCGATTTGAAATCGGTCACTGACGATCAACTGATCGCCATGATGGTGGGACGGGAGTGGCAGCCGGCTGAGAGCCGGCTCTACGTAGCGCCGGCTCTCAACCGGCGCGATGTTGTTCTCTCATTCGGCAATTTGCAGCTTCGCCGAGGAGAAATTCTGGGGATCGCCGGGTTGATCGGCTCCGGACGCACGGAGTTTCTTCGCCATCTTTTCGCAGCACTTCCGAGCGCAGGCTATCTCAGTGAGGATCGGAAGCGGGAAGGGCTCGCGCTGCAGCTCTCGATCGCAGACAACGTGACGATGAGCCGGTTGTCGAAATGCGCGCGGTGGGGTTGGCTCAACTTGCGACTGCAGTCGCAGCAAACCGAGGACGTGATGCGCACGTTGCGCGTGAAGGCAGCGGGACCGCGAAGCCGCGTGTTCCGGCTCTCGGGCGGAAATCAGCAGAAGGTCGCGGTCGGACGGCTGCTGTACCAGGATGCGGACATCCTTCTGCTGGACGAGCCGGCCCGCGGAATCGACATCGGCAGCAAGGCGGATATTTTCCGGGAGATCGAGAAGCTCGCCGCGTCTGGAAAAGCGATCGTGATGGTCAGCTCCTATCTGCCGGAACTCTTCGCCGTTTGCCATCGAATCGCCGTGATGACGCGGGGACGGCTGTCGCCCGCACGGCCCGTGTCCGACTGGACACCGGAGAGCGTGATGCAAGTGGCTGTCGGATGAAAATCCTGGAGAACATCCTGGCGCCGGTCATTGGCCTCGTCGGCGTTGCCCTGCTGTTCGCGCTGCTTACCGGATCGCCGGAACGGTACCTCTCCGCGGCGAATCTTCGCGTCGTCCTCGCGCAGACGGTGATCGTCGCCATCGGTGCCCTCGGCATGACCGTGGTGATGATCAGCGGGGGCATCGACCTGTCGGTCGGATCGGTGATCGCGCTGGCGAGCGTGGTGGCCGCCGTCGCGCTGCGGAACGGAATAGCTCCGATCGCCGCAGTTTTCGCAGGCATCGCGATCGGCGGAGTCGTCGGATTCATCAACGGCCTGGCGATTACCACTCTTCGCGTTGTCCCCTTCATTGCCACGCTCGGCATGTTAGGCGTGGCGCGCGGAGTGGCGAAGTATTTTGCGAATCAGCAGACGGTGAACGCGCCGCCGACTTGGATCAACGAGCTCGCGGTGACGTTTCCCGCCCGGCCGTGGATGCTGTTCGCGCCGGGTGTGTGGCTGACGATCGCGCTCGCAGCAGTCATGACGCTCCTCCTGCGCAACAGTGTGTTCGGGCGTCGCGTGTTCGCGATCGGCTCAAACGAATTGGCCGCGCGCGCGTGCGGCATCCACACCGATCGGCTGAAAATCTGGATCTACGGCATTGCCGGCCTGTTTTTCGGACTTGCCGGCGTCACGCAGATGTCGCGGCTGCGGCAAGGGGATCCGACCGTGGCAGTCGGCGTGGAGCTCGACGTGATCGCCGCCGTCGTCATCGGCGGAGGAAGTCTCAGCGGCGGTGAAGGAAGCATTCCCGGCGCGATGATCGGCGCGCTGGTGATGTCGCTGCTGCGCAACGGATGTCAGCAGATGGGCTGGCCGAATTACGTGCAGGAGATCATCATCGGCGTCATCATTGTGTTCGCTGTGGCCGCCGATCGATATCGAGCGTCGCGCGTCGCGGAGGCGTCGTCCTGAGCAGGTTAACGCGCCCGCCGGTGAAGCCCACATGAATGGCATCGCGCCACGCTGTCGCCCCGAGCATCAGCGAGGGGCCTGGAGGCGTGGGCGGCATGAGAGATACGTTCGCGCCACCCCTCCCTCCAGGCCCCTCGCTG
>QHVY01000039.1:8574-9777 GCA_003223695.1 Acidobacteriota bacterium | reverse complement strand
GAGGACGCCTGCTCCTCGTCGTTGCGGCTGTCGGCCACGAACACACCTTTCCATTCGCCGGTGTGCGGGTCGATATCGTTGACGTAAATCATGAGGTTTTCGTATTCGTCGTAGAAGACCCGGGGCCGGATCTCTTTCTCGATCGACGAAGTGAACACCTCCGCCTTGAGGCTCTGCAGCGCGGTGTTGCCGCGCGGCAGCACGACGTTCATCAGGTAAAAGTTCAAGAGGAACATCAGACAACTGAAGATGAACACCGGACGATAGATCGTGCGCGTTGAGAGGCCCAGCGCACGCATGGCGATGATCTCCGAATCCGACGAGAGGCGGCCGACGGCGATCAGAATCCCGAACAGCAGCGACATCGGCACGGTCAGCACGACGATGTTCGGAAGCGATAGCAGAAGAAGTTTGAAGACCGTCGACGCGGGAAGCGATCGTCGGATGATCATCCCGGCAAGGTTGAAGAGCGACTGCATCAGGATGATGAAGGTGTAGAAGCCGAACCCGAGGGCGGTAGGCCCGACCATTTCCTTCAGGATGTAGCGGGTGATCAACTTCATTGAGGCGATCGATTCTAACGTGCTGGGTTGTTAGGAGATTCAGTCCGGTTCATCAGGCTTTCCGCAGAGTCCGATAAGATAGATTATGTTAAGTTTCAGCCAGAGATGCTCTCGGCTCTCGGGCCAGATCGATCACGTCAGCCAGTACCGCCGCCGCTGTCGGCAAGGATCCCGCCCCCCTCCCGGCGAACAGTATCTCCCCAACCGCCCTCCCGCGCAGGACGACTGCGTTGTTCTCATCGCGCACGGCAGCGAACGGATGAGAGTCAGGCAGCTCGCGGCGTTCCACGCGCAGATCAATCCAGCCGTGAGCGCGGCGGGCGGTGACGATCTGCCGGATCACACAGCGGCGTGAGCGCGCCTGCTCGATCTCCTCACGCGTGACGTCGCCAATGCCGTGCACCCGCGCTCGGACGATGGTCGATTCCGCCGGAAATGCGAGATCGGCCAGGATGCGCAGCTTTTGCGCCGCATCTTCCCCACTGATGTCCAGCGTCGGGTCGGCCTCCGCGAATCCAGCCTCCTGGGCGCGGCGCAGCGCATCCCCGAAATCGAGTCCGTCCGCTTCCATGCGGGTCAGGATGTAGTTGCAGGTCCCATTGAGGATGCCGATGACGCTCTCGATTGAGTCGCCGGCCAG
>QHVY01000039.1:0-8486 GCA_003223695.1 Acidobacteriota bacterium | reverse complement strand
CCTTGTTCGCCGTCACCACGTCGCACTTCCGCGCGAGGGCACGGCGGACGAACGCGCCTGCGGAGTGCACGCCCCCCACCAGCTCGACGACGATGTCGGAACCATCGATCACCTCGACGGCGTTTGTCGTCAGCAGCCGCTGATCGATGCCAGCGCGAGGCTTGCGGTCGTCGCGAACCAGAATGCGCGCAAGGCGGAGGTCGATCCCATCACGCGAGGCAATACGCTGCCGCTCGCGAGACAACAGCTCCACGAAGCCGCGCCCGACCGTTCCACAGCCGAGCAGACCTATCGTTATCTCGCGCATGCCACGCTCCTCGGAGCCAGCGCTCTCTCCAGGTCGTCGATCAGGTCGCGAACGTCTTCCAGCCCGACTGACAGTCGAATCAGGTCATTGCCGATGCCCACATTGCGGCGCACCTCGGGATCCATCGAGGCGTGAGTCATGGTGGCCGGATGGCAGAAGAGACTCTTCACGCTGCCGAGGCTCTCGGCCAACGTCCATAGCTCGAGTCTGCGCGCGATCTCCAGCGCGTCGTCCGCCTCGAACGAAACGATCGCCCCGAAGCCCGGGTAGTAGACACGCCTCACCTGCTCGCTTCGCCGCAGATACTCTACGATGGCCGCTGCATTCGCGCAGTGGCGCTCGACACGCAGCGACAGGGTCTTGATGCCTCGCAGAATGAGGAAACAATCCTGTGGTCCGGGGACCGCTCCGATTGCGTTCTGAAAGAACTTCAATTCAGTGAAGAGCGCTTCGTCGTCGGTAATCACGGCGCCGCCCAGGCAGTCGCTGTGGCCGTTAATGTATTTCGTCGTGGAGTGGACGACGATGTCGGCGCCAAGAGCGATGGGCTGCTGCAGCACCGGCGTGGCGAACGTGTTATCCACCACGACGCGTACGCCAGCAGCACGGCCGATGGCGGCGCACGCTGCGATGTCGGTGACTTTCAGCAGTGGATTGGACGGAGTCTCCAGCCAGAGTAATCGGGTCTCCGGACGGATGGCCTCTTTCACCGCGGCGAGATTGCCGGTATCGACGAACGTGAAATCGACGCCGAATTTCGCGAAAAGTTTCACAAAGATCCGCCACGCGCCGCCGTAGAGATCCTGCGTCGTGACCACGTGATCGCCTGTGCGAAGGAGCGAAAGGACGTTGTGGATGGCGGCCATGCCGCTGGCGAAGGCCAGGCCGAATCGGGCTCCTTCCAGCGCGGCCAGATTTCGCTCCAGGGCGTGACGGGTCGGATGTTCGGTCCGCGAGTAGCCGTAGCCGCGGTTCACGCCCGGCTCGAGCTGTTGATACGTAGAGGTCTGGTAGATCGGAACGGTAACCGCGCCGGTGGCCTCGTCATTGGGCTGCCCGGCGTGGATGGCGAGCGTATCGAAACGGTAGGACATGCGTCCCCTCCTTCAAGGTTCTTTGCGTGAGTTGGGGGAAATCGCGGAGGGACCCGGGTCGAAGACGAACTACGCGTCTGCGCCCGGGCGGCGCATCACCATTCGGCTCATTTGCGTGGTGGTGCGGTGCATATTGGGGCGGGAGGATAAGGGGACATGACGAGCGATGTCAAGATCTACTCACTCTCGGTAGTGGTTCGATCTGTCCGCGACATGGCGAGGCCCGCACTGCGCCTGATCCACTACCTCACTCTCGCTCCAAACGCCGCAAGAGCTCGCGCACCGCAGCGACGATCTCGGCCTTCTCCACTCTGGCCTTCTTGAAGCTGAGGCTCAGAGTGAATGGGAGCGACTTGTCCTTGAGCTGGAAGGTGTAATTCTTCGGGCGGCCGGCCTTCTTTGGCTCCGGAGCGGCGGTCTGCTTGCGCAACTCTTCGCGCGAAAGCTCTCCCACTGCGACGCGCCGCATGACGCGCTCCATCGCCTCCTCATCGCCGGCACGAGCGATCTGCACCAGCACGGACTTGTTGACGATGCCCGCTTCTCGGCACATCGCTCTGATGCGATCGGGAATGTCGTTGATCAGCAGCGTTTCCGTCACCGTGGTGCGCGATTTTCCAATGACCTGGGAGATCTTGTCGTGTGTGTAACCGAAGCGCTGCTGTAGCAGCTGAAACCCTTCCGCCTCTTCGAATGGAGTCAGATCCTTGCGCTGGATGTTTTCCACCAGGGCGATTTCCAGCGTCTCCTTGTCGTCGACATCGAACTCGATAGCTGGAATCTCATCGAGGCCGGCCATGCTCGCCGCGCGGAAGCGCCGCTCGCCGGAGATGATCTGATAACGATTCGGCCCGATGGAGCGGACGAGGATCGGCTCCAGCACGCCTTTCTCGCGGATGGATGCGGCCAGCTCCTCGAGATTGCCCGGATTGGTGCGCGGCTGCTCGGGATTGGCCTCGATCAGCTCCAGGGGAATCATCGAACCGATGTGCCGCCCCGATCGGCGCGTCAGCTCTTCCACGAAGTGCGCGTCGTGACGCATCGTGGCGCGCTCGGGCAATCCGCGTTTCATGGCCATCAGACCCTCGACAGAATTTCTTCCGACAGCGAGTAATACTCCATCGCACCGCTCGATTTCGGCGCGAACGTAAAGATCGATTCTTTGTACGCCGGACTCTCCTCGAGGCGGATCGATTTGGTGATGATCGTATTGAAGAGGCGTTCGCCGAATACTTCTCCGATCTGCGCGTGAATGTCGCGCGCCAGCGTCGTGCGCTTATCGTGCATCGTGATGACGACGCCGAGAAGCTGGAGGTTCGGGTTCGGCCGCGATTTGATTTTCTCGATCGTCTCGAGCAGATCGTCGGTGCCTTCGAGCGCGAAGTACGACGATTGACTCGGAACGAGCACGTGCGTCGACGCGACCAGCGCGTTCACTGTGATCATGCCGAGCGTCGGCGGCGTATCGATGAAGATGTAGTCGTACTCGCTCGCCGTGTCTTTGATTTTGTCTTTGAGCCGGAACGGGCCGTCGAGCTCGCCGATCAGCTTCGATTCCAGCTTGGCCAGCGCGATTTTCGATGGAGCAGCACATCGAACATCGATCGGGTGACCGATCGCGGATCGACGAAGCTCATGGTGGAATTCGACTGCGGATCGAGGTCGATCAGCAGCGTTTTGAAACTTTTGTTGGCGACAGCGGCGGCGAGATTGATGGCAGTTGTAGTTTTACCGACTCCGCCTTTTTGGTTGGCGACCGTAATGATCATTCTGGACTGAGATAATTTTACAGGATTGGGAGAGCGCGGGCCGGAAATTTCAAATTTCAAATTGAAAATGAAAAATGAAGCTCGGGGGCGAGTGCGCTCCCCGCATTTTCACTTTTTCATTTGAAATGTGAAATTTGAAATTTCGGAGTCGGCTACATCTTGTACTTGCCGAGATCTTCCGAGTCGAGCTGTTCGAAGAGCTTCTTGACTTTGTCGTCTGAATCGTCGCCGTCCGGTGTGATCGTCTGCGCCTGATCCAACACCGTCTGGGCGACAAAAATCGGCGCCTCGGTCCTGAGGGCCAGGGCGATGGCATCGCTCGGCCGCGCGTCAAGCTCCAGCGTCTTGTCGCCGGTAATCAGACGGATCTGCGCGAAGAATGTCGAATCGCGGAGATCGTTGATCACCACGCGAGTCACACGCGCGTCGAGCTCGGAGATCATGTTGCGCAGCAGGTCGTGCGTCATCGGCCGCGGCGTGGTCACGTTTTCCAGTTGCAGCGCGATCGCGTTGGCCTCGAAGATGCCGACCCAGATCGGGAGAAAGAATTTCTCCTCTTCATCCTTGAGCACGACAATCGGCGAGTTCGACACCGGGTCGAGCATCAAGCCTTTAATCGACATCGGGACCAGTTGAGTCATGCGACCGCCTCCCCGCGGAGCGTGTGGTGCAGCGCATCATCGATGCGCACCCCAAGCATACTCCCGAGCGGGGTCGCCGGATGGCCGGTGAAATTCACCACCCAATTATCATCCGTCCTTCCGGACAGCATGGCCGGATCGTGTTTGCTGGGTCCTTCGACGAGCACCGGGAGAACCTTGCCTCGATAGGACTCCAGCCGCTCGCGCTTGATTCGCTCGTGAAGGGCGAACAGGCGCGTGAGACGCTCCGTGGCGATCGGCTCATCGACTGGCAATCCGATCTTCAACGCCGGTGTCCCCGGTCTGGGCGAGTATTTGAAGGCAAAGAGCGAGCCGTATCGGATTTCTTCGATGAGGCTGAGCGACTGCTGGAAATCGTCTTCCGTCTCACCGGGAAATCCGACGATGATGTCCGTCGAGAAATGAATCTCCGGAATCGCTTCGCGAATGCGCTGAATGGTCTCGAGATATTTCTCGCGCGTGTAGAGGCGCTTCATGCGCCGGAGAACTTTCGATGAGCCTGATTGCACCGGCAGATGCAGATAGCGTGAGATGTTCGAATGATCGCGCATCGCCGCGATCATGCTCTCATTCACCTCGGCCGGATGCGAAGTCATGAAGCGCAGCCGGCGTACGCCTTCGATTTCTGCGACAGCAGAAAGCAACGCGCCGAAATCGCGGCCGCTCATCGGACAGCGATATGCGTTGACGGTCTGACCGAGCAGCTCGATTTCGACGCGGCCGGAGTCGACGGCGGCGCGCACCTCCGCAAGCACGTCGTCAAATGTCCGTGACACTTCACGTCCGCGCGTCGTCGGGACGATGCAGAAGGTGCAGTTCTTGTTGCAGCCTTCGATGATTGTGACCTGCGCCTTTGTCACCGATGGCCGATCGACCGTCAAATAGTCGTAGCGGCGATCTTCGGGAAAATCGATTGCGATCGTTCTTCCGCCGCTCAGGACATCGTCGAGATAGCCGACGTTTCCCGGACCCATTACGAAGTCGACCCACGGCGCGCGATTGAGGATGCGCTCCCCTTCCTGCTGGGCCACACAGCCGCAAACGCCGATCTGCAGCTGGCGTTCGGCTTTCAGCTCGCGAAGCTGGCCGAGGCGAGAGAAGACTTTGCTCTCCGCTTTTTCGCGGATCGAACACGTGTTCAGCAGGATGAGACTGGCCTGACGCTCGTCATCGACGCGGCTCCATCCGCGCAGCTTCAGGCCGCCGGAGAGACGCTGGCTGTCGAGATCGTTCATCTGACAGCCCCACGTTTCGATGAAGAAGGTCTTGCTCATTGCTTTGACATCGCCGCCTTCGGTGGTCCATCGCGCGCATCCGTCAACTCCTTGCGCGCATCATCGAGCTGCTTTTTCGTGTGATTGAAGCGCGGCTCGATCGTCGAGTCGCGGTAGTTCGGATCATTTTCGGCGTAATACGCTTCTTCGATTCGCCGCAGCTCTTTCTCGAGGTCGTCCACCTTTTTCTGCGCTGCAGCGACGCGAACGTCTGCCCTTTCGCGCGCATGCCGCTCATCATTCTGCAATTCGAGCGGCCCCTTTTGCGGAGCGCTTGCCGCAGCCGGCTGCCCAGGTTTCGGCGGAAGGACCATGAGCTTGCCGGCCGACTTCTGAACGTCCGCATTGGTGATGACTTTTGTCTTCGACTTCTTTCTCGGCCCTCCGCCGGCTTTCGCCGCTTTCACCAAAGGCGAATCGTCCGCGAGTGCGGCGGCTGCCACAAAAAGAGTCATGATAAATACTGCTGTTTTCATGGTGCCGATGTTCCTGCGCGTCCGTAGCGGTCTTCCAGGCGGATGACATCGTCGAGCTCGGGTGTCGAGACCTCAGCCACGTCTGTGTCCTCCATCGCTTCCATTCGATGAATCAACCGCGGTGGAATGTGAAATGCCTGTCCGGAACGTAATGCGAGCTCGCGCCGGTCGCCGTCGTATTCGATTGTCAATTTCAGCTCGCCCCGAACAACATAGAGCGTCTCGTCTTTCATTTCGTGATACTGCAGGCTGAGGCACTCGCCGCGATTGATGTGCAGGATCTTGCCGACGTATCTGCCGGTCTTCGCGAAAATGAGCTCGTAGCCCCACGGCTTCGGGATGCGCTGCACATCGCGATACTGAAAGAGGTCGTCGCGCTTCATACGGTCTTGTTGATGAGCCCTTCCGGAAAGCGCATGGCGACGCTCTCGATGACAAACTCCTCGATCTCCTGCGCCGTCCGTTTCTGCAGGGCCATCTCCGCGATGCGCCGGCAGTCGCGATAGCGCACCGAACGAACGATGTTCTTGATGATCGGAATCGACGATGGATTCATCGAAAAGATTTCCAGGCCGAGGCCGATCAGTACTACGGCGTAAATTGGATCCGCTGCCATCTCGCCGCACATCGACACCGGAATGCCCGCCGCTTTGCCCGCGTCGAGGATGTTCTTGATCAGCCGCAGCAGCGCAGGATGCAGCGGCTCGTAGAGGTAGCTGACGCTTTCGTTCGCACGGTCAATCGCCAGCGAGTATTGAATCAGATCGTTCGTGCCGATGGCGAAGAAGTCGACCTCCTTCGCCAGGATGTCGGCAATCACCGCCGCTGACGGCACCTCGACCATGATTCCCACTTTCAGATCGTTGTTGTACTCGAGGCCTTCGTCGTCCAACTCCGATTTGATTTCGCGAATGAGCGTTTTGACCTGACGGATCTCCTGCACGCCGGTGACCAGCGGGAACATGATTTTGATGTTGCCGTGCGTCGATGCGCGGAGCAGGGCGCGCAATTGCGTGCGAAACATATCGCGATGCTTCATGCAAAGGCGCAATCCGCGAAGGCCGAGGACCGGGTTGTCCTCGCGGACGCCGATGACCTCGCGCGCCAGTTTCTTGCCGCCGAGGTCGAAAGTGCGGATGACACATTCGCGAGGGGCGAGCGCTTCCGCCAGCGCGCCATAAAGCTGCAGGTGCTCCTCTTCCGTCGGCAGCAAAGGACTCTTGGAGATGTACAAAAACTCCGACCGGTAGAGTCCGATGCCTTCGGCGCCGAACCGGACGGCGTCCTTCAACTCCTCCACCAACTCGATATTTGCCTGCAGCGTGAGCTGGTGGTTGTCTTTGGTGATCGCCGGCAGCGGACGATTCTCGAGCAGCTTGCGTTCGGCTTCCTCATGCCTCAGGACGCGGCTTTGATACTCGGCGATCATCGCCTGCGTCGGATTGACGATCAGCGTTCCTTCGTAGCCGTCGACGATGACCATCTCATCGTTGTCGATCATCTTCGTCAGCCGCGCCACTCCGATGACTGCCGGTATGAAGAGCGACTTGGCGATGATCGACGTATGCGACGTGCGTCCTCCGGTCTCGCTCGCGAATCCGACAATCGGACGGCGGTTGAAGTGAATCGTGTCGGATGGCGTGAGATCGTCAGCGAGAATCACCACGTCGTGGGTGATCTCCGAGAGATCGTGATGGGCGATGCCCTGCAGATTCGTCTGCACGCGATCAGCGACATCCTTGACGTCGGCGACGCGCTCGCGAAGATACGAATCATCGAAACTGGCAAAGCGCGCCTGCAGCTCCTCCTGCACTTCCGCAAGCGCCCACTCCGCGTTCACCTGCTCCGACTCGATCTTCTGCTGCACTTTATCGGCGAACGATGGATCGCTGACCATCATGGCGTGCGCATCGAAGATCGAGGCGTACTCCTCACCCATCGAGCGGCGGACTTTTTGCGCGAGCTCGCCGAGCTCGTCGCGTGTCTTCTCCAACGCCTCGAGAAACCGATTCACCTCGGACGCCACTTCCTCTTCTCGAATGGGGACGCGGAAGACCGAAGCCTCGCGCCGCTCGATGATTACGGCGCGGCCGATGGCGATGCCGGGCGATGCGGCGATGCCCTTGTACGTGCGGACGTCGTTTCGCGTCGGCGGAGTGAGTTTCGTGGCCCGGTCGGCGAGCATGCTGGCTTCATTCTACTTCGTCGAATTTGGCGTCGATCAGCTTCTCGAACGCCTCGACCGCCTGCTGCTCATCCTCTCCATTGGCTGTGACGGTAATGACGGCGCCCTTGCCGGCGGCGAGCAGAAGGATGCCGAGGATGCTTTTGCCGTCGACTTCCTCCTCGCCTTTGCGAACTTTGATGTCCGATTTGAACTTCGCCGCGCAATGAACCAGCTTCGCGGCGGCGCGGGCATGAAGGCCGAGTTTGTTCTTGATCTCGATGTCCTTCGAGATCAACCGCCCGCCCCCGCGCGGCGCTCCGCCGACAGAAGATCCGAGGCCACGCGGATCGCCTTCGAGCCTTTTTCACAGATGACGTGTGCCAGTGTGCTGACGTCGCTGGCGTCGTGCTGCATCGTGGCGAACTTCACCACCATCGGTAGATTGACGCCGGTGATGATCTCCACCCGTCCCTTTTCCAGAAACGAAAGGCTGATGTTGCTCGGCGTGCCGCCAAACATGTCGGTGAAGATGATGACGCCGTCCGCGGTGCCGATGCGTTCCAGCGCCAGGCGGATTTTCTCCCTGGCCTCGTCGACGGTGTCGGTCCACTCCAGCGGAACGGCCTCCATGACGCCGCCTTTTGCTTCGATTTTTTGCGCCGCGTTAAGCAGCTCGTTGGCGAGCTTGCCGTGGGTGACGATCAACGCACCAATCACGCTGCTACCTCCCCGAAATT
>QHVY01000038.1 GCA_003223695.1 Acidobacteriota bacterium | reverse complement strand
TCTCCATCGCTTGCCGCTCTTCCTCGACCGCAGCCTGCCGCTTTTCCAATTCCGCACTTTGTTCTAGAACATTGCTCATTTTGTTCTGCAACATACTGACGAGTTGATCGACTTCGACGTAGCGAGTGCCGAGTCGTTCGCGGGCACGGGCGAGGATCGGGGAGGGAAGGCCGATGATCTGCGCCACTTCGAGCGCCCGGCTGCGGCCGGGGATGCCGGAGATCAGGCGATATGTCGGTTGCCCGGTCGCCGAGTCGAACTCCATCGACGCGTTCACTACGCGCGAATCGTTCATTGCGAAACTCTTGACCGACGACAGATGCGTAGTGACGATGAGCAACGCGCCGCGGTCGAGGAAATATTCGATCACCGCCGCCGCCAGCGCCGCCCCCTCTTCGGGATCAGTTCCCGATCCGAGCTCATCGAGCAGCACGAGCGACCGCTTCGTCGCTCGGGCGATCACGTTCTTCAGTCGAACGAGGTACGCGGAGAACGTCGACAGATGTTCAAGGACGCTCTGGTCATCGCCGACGAGGACGTGAATCGCGTCGACGATTGGGATCATCGAGCCGTCCGCGGCCGGCAGCGGTAAACCACTCATGGCCATTGCCACGAGAAGTCCGGTCGTTTTCAAGGCGATCGTTTTTCCGCCCGCATTCGGACCGCTGATGATCAGCGCAGGCATCGCCCCGTTCAGTTCGACCGTAACCGGCACGACGGGTTGATCCGTGGTCTGCACGCGCTCATCGAGCAGCGGATGACGCGCATCGATCAGATGCAGCCGGCGATCGTCGTTGAATGACGGACGGCTGGCATTGACGCTGTCCGCAAAAATTGCGCAGGCCTGAAGCGCATCGAGCTCGCCCGAAGTACGCGTGGCGAGGAGCACATCATCAGCGGCGTCGACAATGAGCTGGGAGATGAATCGCGTAATCCGAGCGATCTCTTCGCGCTCCTGCAGCAGCAGATCGGCGAGATCGTTGTTCAACTCGATCGCCTGCATCGGCTCGATGAACACCGACGCACCCGATCCGCTGCGTTCGTGAAGGATTCCGGGAATCGAGTTGCGATGATCGGCGCGCACCGGGACGCAGTAGCGATCGCCGCGCAGTACGATCAGCGGCTCCTGGATCGCCTCGCTGTTGCGATTCATCACGTCATTGAGCAACCGCTGAACGGCGTTGCGCTTCTGCTGCACCTTCTGCCGGATCGATCGCAATTCCGACGAAGCATCCTCGCGGAGTTTTCCGTCGCGCGTGAAGAACTTGTTCAGCTTTCCCACCAGCTCATCGAGCTCGGGGATCGCTTCGGCAATTGTTTTGAGGCGCGGAAAACGATCGATGCGCGTGAGCGTCTCGCGCATCGCTTGAGTGGAGCGAATTGCGCGCACGATCACCCACGATTCTTCGAGCTCCAGCACCGTTTCGCGCGCGAGCAGGGGGGCGACGTCCGTCAGCCCTGCGAGTGGCAGCAGCCCTTCGGTGTGCACAAACCGGCGCATGTCGGCGAGATCGGCTTGCGCCCCTTCGCAAGCGGTGAGCGTGGAGAGCGGCCGCCGACGCGACACGGCGTCTTTGCCGAGGGTGCTCTTGGCCTCCGTGGCGATGAGGGTGAGCACGCGGTCGAATTCGAGTTCGTGGAGAAGTGGCTTCAAAAGAAAAAGGACCCGCGTTCTCCGCGAGTCCTTTGTGGAATCAGTTTGACTTCATCAATATCCGGCACGGCGTTCTTCAGCGAGTTTGCGCAGCACTTTCTTGCGTGCGGCAATCGCTTTTCTCTTCCGTTTCGTGCTCGGCTTCTCGTAATGCTGGCGCTTTTTGAGTTCGGAGAGGATTCCTGACTTCTCGCATTTCCGCTTGAAACGCCGGAGCGCGTTCTCGAACGTCTCGTCTTCTTTGACGTGAACGAGAGGCATTCTTTACTTCCCCCCCTTCTTCGTGACCTCGAGGCCCATTTTAACGCTCGTGTGAACTGTCGAGAAGGTGCGATCCATTCCGGTACAATCTTCGCCGTTTGTGGAGGCCGCTGATGCGAAAAATCGCTATCACATTGCTCCTACTCACTTTAACGGCATGTGCGACGACGCCCCTACCGTCAAAGCCGCCGCTTCCGACGACCGAAGTCAAGCCGGTGACAGAGACGATTCAGGGAGTAGCCATCACCGACCCGTACCGCTGGCTCGAGGATCAGAACAGCCCGGAAACTCGGGATTGGATCAACCGTGAGAACGCCTAGCGGCGCGGCTGGAGGCGCTGCAGAACACGGATCAGATCACTTTCCCGCGCATCCGCGGCGGACGTTACTTTTTCACCAAGCGTCCGGCCGGTCAGGATCTTTTTTCAATCTACATGCGGGAGAGTGCGACCGGGCCCGATGTCCTGCTGATCGACCCCGCACCGATGAATCCGAATCACACGACGAGCGTCGGCATCGAGTCGGTCAGCAATGACGGCAAGACGCTCGCGTACTTCGTGCGGCAGGGTGGGGCGGATGAGGTCGAGGTCCACTTTTACGACGTCGACGCACGGCACGACGTCGGATCGCCGCTGAGTGTCTCTCGCTACCCCGGTGTGTCGCTGACGCCCGACGGACGCACTACCTACTTCTCGCGCTATACCGGTAAGGACCAGCACGTCTACCGCCGCGCGGTGAGCGGCGGCGAGGAACAGGCGCTGTTTGGCGAAGGCTATGGCCCCGACAAAATCGTCGGCTCCGGGATTTCCGACGACGGCCGCTATCTGCTCATTCAAGTTGCCTACGGCTCGGCGGCGAAAAAGACTGAGGAGTACTTCAAGGACCTTAACTCTGATGGTCCGATCCAAACGATCGTCAACGATGTCGAAGCACGCTTCTCGGTCGACGAAGCTGATGGAAAGCTCATCCTGCAGACGAATTGGAACGCGCCAAATGAACGGGTGATGATCACCGATATCGCCACGCCACAGCGCGCGAACTGGAAAGAGCTGGTGCCCGAAAACAAGAATGCCGCGCTGCAGGGCGTTTCGACAGCGGGCGGCAAACTGTACCTGCGTTATCTGGAAAACGTGAAGCCGCGAGTCGTCGGTTACACGCTCGACGGCCAGCCGCAGGAGGAAATCAAATTCGAAACGCTCGGCACAGTGACGAACCTCGCGGGCACGTGGGACTCGCCAGTGGCGTTCTACAGCTTCTCGTCATTCGCCGTTCCTCCAACAATATATGCATACGATATTACATCACACCAATCTGCACAATTCTTCCGAATCAATGCTCCGGTGAATTCAGCCGACTTCAATGTCGAACAGGTTTGGTACACGTCGAAAGACGGCACGCGCGTGCCGATGTTCGTCATGTACAAGAAGGGGATGCAGCGGACGGGTGCGAATCCGACGCTGCTCACCGGCTACGGCGGCTTTGTCCTCAGCTCGCTGCCGAACTTCTCGCCGAACGCCGTGACGTGGACGGAAAACGGCGGCGTCTACGCACTCGCGAATTTGCGCGGGGGCGGCGAATTCGGCGAGGCCTGGCATCGCGCCGGAATGCGTGAGAACAAACAAAACGTGTTCGATGACTTCGAATCCGCCGCGCAGTACCTCATCGACCAGCACTACACTTCGCCCCAACACCTCGGCATCTCCGGCGGCAGCAACGGCGGGCTCCTGGTGACCGCATTTCTGACGCAGCGCCCTGACCTTGTGAAAGCGGTTGTGTGCAGCTATCCGCTCATCGACATGATTCGCTACCAGCGATTTCTCGTCGCACGCTTCTGGGTGCCGGAGTACGGATCGTCCGAAGATCCCGAGCAGTTCAAACTCCGATACCCGCGTCGCGCCGCTGCATGCGCGCAAGATGACCGCGATGATGCAGGCGAACACCGGCTCGAGCAATCCAGTGCTTCTCCGTTACCACGTCTCCAGCGGCCACTCGGGCGGCGAGCCGCTGAAAGAGCAGGTCAACAACCAGGCCGAGATCCTCGGATTTTTGATGTGGCAGTTGCGGTAGCGGTGGCGGGTAGCGGGTGGCGGGTGGGGTAGGCCAGCAGTTGCGATAGCGCGCCGACCGGTGTCCAACGCACAGGAGGAACTTGGGATGCGCGTGACATCGGCAACGTCACTGCAATCAGACATCAATGTCACCCCGCTCGTCGACGTCTGTCTGGTGCTCTTGATTATCTTCATGGTGGTCGCGCCGATTCTGGTGAACGGCATTCCGGTCCGACTTCCGCAAACGGCCACTGGCGACGATCTCGCGAAGCAGCCGATCCTGATCACTGTGAATGCCGACCGGACGATCTTCCTCGACAGCGTCGCCATTCGCGAAGAGCAACTCGGTTCAGAGCTCGCGCGGCGACATACTCAATTGAGCCGTCCGGTCGTCGTGCGCGCCGACAAAACACTCGCGTATGGCGATGTCGTTCGTGTGCTGGATGCCTGCCGCGCCGCGGGATTCGAGAACGTCGGCCTGGCAACTACGCCAGCAGCCGCTCCACTCGCGCGATGATCGCGTCGAGGGCCACCTGATTCTCGCCGCCCTCCGGAATGATCAAGTCGGCATGACGCTTCGACGGCTCGACGAACTCCTCGTGCATCGGGCGCACCGTGTTCAGGTACTGCTGAACCACGGATTCGAGCGAGCGGCCTCGCGATTGAATGTCGCGCACGAGGCGGCGCACGAAACGGATGTCGGCTGGCGTATCGACAAACAGCTTGATGTCGATCCGCTTGCGCAGCTCGGCTTCCGCGAGGACGAGAATGCCTTCGACGATGATCACCCGCCGAGGCTCGACGCGCTGCGTTTCGGAGCGTCGGGCGTGTGCGGCGAAGTCGTACATCGGCACTTCCACTGATGATCCCTTCGCCAACACATCGAGGTGCCGGACGAGAAGCTCGGTTTCCAGCGAATCGGGGTGATCGAAATTGATTTTCGTACGCTCTTCGTGCGAGAGGCCGTCGAAGTTGCGGTAGTACGAATCGTGCGAGATCCACTCGATGCGGTCGCGTCCCACGCGGTCGTAGATCGCGCGCGCCACGGTCGTCTTGCCCGAGCCGGTTCCGCCGGCGATGCCGATGATCACCGGTGCTTGCATCACGAGAAGGCTAGGATTGTTCTTCTTCGAGCTCCGATTCGGTCACAAAATCGGTAAGGTCGTCTGCGCCGCAGGTGTTGCAGATAGCGGAGATGACCTTTTCCTTGTCGACGTCATACTCGAACTGATAAGTCGGCGTTTCGCACTGAAGGCAAATCAGGTATTCGGGCTCACTCATGGGAAGTAAGGATGATACCGTAGCTGTCATCCCGAGCGAAGCGAAGGGATCGGTGTGGGCGTGCGGCGCGCCAATCCTGACGCCAATGATTTCGTACCGCCCGGCCCACACCGGTTCCTCCCCTTCGCTGCGCTTCAGGGTCGGAATGACACCTATTGCGCAACCGAAGACGTCGCGTATTGCGTCTCCGGGGCACCGATGGACGGGGGGATGAAGCGGGCATCGCTCGTCGCGTTGTCGATGACCGAGGCGTAGACGTAGGTGTTGGCCGCGCTGGTCTCGATCACCACACTGAAGTCGTCACCTTTCGTAATCAACGGAAAAAGGCTTTGAATCGACGTGTGTGAGAGCGAATTTGCGGGTAGCGTCAGCCGCGCGACGGCGATGTTTCTCCCCGCCACGCGCTGCAGGCCGAGAGTAAACGACGCGCCGTGATCGCCGAGGTTCACGAGGCCGACATTGGTACGAAAGAAGTCGCTGAACGACAGGCCGGTGAGCGTGCGAACCGGATACGACGCCTCGCCGTAGCTGACTGGAATTGGCTCCGGACGGGTCACGTCTCCACCGTGGATGGCGTACACGTTCGCGGCGACGCGCACGGAGCGCTTGCCCATCGTTTCCACCACGAGAGGCGAGAGGGCCGCATCGATTCCGAATGCCTGCGCGACCACATCGGCAAACGTCTGCGCTCCGCCGGGAGGCAACGTGAAGGCGATCGCCGGCTGATCCGGCGCCGTCGGCAGACGGAGAGCGACGAACATTTCTTCGCGCGTGTCGTTGTGCAGCTCCACGTCGGTTTTCCAACGGACATCGCCCGCGCCGACGACGCTGCCCACGATCGGCACGAGAACGGTGACGCTTTGCGCTGTCTGCGCGGATGCCGTCGCAGCGAACAGCATTCCGGCGAGCAGGCTTCGCACCATACTCATGAGACGAATCGCGGCCGAAGAAGACGCGCTACGACAACGGCGGTCTTCTGCAGCGGCGAGAGCGTCAGGCGCTGTCGCAGGACGATGAGCGGGTCGCGGCGCAGCCGCTTCAGAACGGTGGCGTAGACGCCGCCCATCAGCAGCACCGGAAACCGCGCGTCAAACGACAGCTCGCGGATCAGCGGCTGTGCGGCACGAAAATACGATTCGGCGCGATCGATTTGAAACTCCACGAGCTGCCGCATCTCCTCGCTCGGGGCGAAGCGTGTCACGGCAAAACGACAGAGCTCGTCCTGTGGAATGTAGACGCGATCGCGAGCGAGATCGTCGCCGATGTCTCGCGTCACGTTCGTCAGTTGCAGAGCGATGGCCAGATTGCGTCCGTGCTCGATTGCCTCGGGATCCTTGTAGCCGAAGATCGCCAGCGAAATATCGGAGATCGACGACGCGACGAGGCGGCAGTAGTCGAGCAATTCGTTAAAATTATCATATCTATTTTTTCGAAGATCCTGCCGGCACCCTTCAATCAGATCTGCGAAGGCGGCCTTCGGAATCGCGTAGAAGCGCAGCGCGTCGGCCAGAGCGATGGTGATCGGATGCGACGGCGCTCCCGCGTAACAGCGATCGAGCTCGCACTGCCATTCGTCGAGCCGACTCTCAGTCGGCTCGAGCCGGCTGAGAGCCGGCTCTATGTCATCAGCGATGTCGTCGGCCCAGCGGCAGAACGCATACGCCGCGTACACCGCACGCCGTTTTCGCCGCGGCAGGAATCGAAAGCCGACGGAGAAATTCGCGCCGAAACGATGCGCGATCCGTCTGCAGATCGCATACGCCTGATCGATGTTCATACGATCGGCCCCAGCGGCGGCACTTTCATTTCCGTATCACGAGAGCGGCACCAGTGCTCGCCCGGTTTGTGATGACAGCGGCCATCATGCTTCCAGACGCGGCGCACCATCGGCGCGAGCATCGCCTTCCACCATCGCCGCTGATGCCATCCGCTGAGATAGCCGCGAAAATCGCGAGCGCGCGACGCGCTGCGGACGAACATCGACAATCCGCGATTCCCCCCCATCTCATAAAGAAAGCGATTGACGAGGCTCGTCTCCTGTTTCGCTCCAAGCTCGCTGCGCCAGAGATCATCGAAGTCGCGTCCTTCCAGAATACTCCGCGCCGCGAGGTGTCCGCTCGTGAGCGCATAACGGAGTCCGAGACCGAAGAGGTAGTCCTGAAAACCGGCGGCCTCGCCGACGAATCGCGCATCGCCGCTCGTCGCGCGCTGCTTCAGATGAAAATTCATGTACGAATAGCCAGTGCGTGTCTCCTGCGGGATGTTGAATCGATGCAGTTGCTGCGCGGCGGCGATCGAGTGATCGAAGTATTCGTCGATGCGTTTGAAATCGGCGACGATCGCACAGCCGAAAGTCGCCAGGCCGTCGAGGATGAAGAGATACGAATAGCCGCCTGGTGAAAGTTTGTGATCGAAGTAGACATCGATTCGGTCCCGCTCGTCGGTGTGCCAGGTCATCTCGCGCGCGAGGCCGTCGGGCGACGCCGGTCCGGTGGCCACGATGTCCGCGGTTTGCAGTCGCGATCCGAAAATCACCTTCGCGCCCGCTGCACGCGCCTGTGCGAGAAGCCCTCGATCGAGAGTGCCCTCTTCGGCTCCGCGGCGGATGAACCAACCGTACGGCTCGCCGCTGCGAATCACGCGCGCGATGCGACGATGATCGTAGAACGTTGCCCAGTCAGCCGCCCGAAAGTAGAAATTTCGAGCGATGCCGATGCGATCGAGGAAGATCGGAATGGGCTCGCTCTCCGACGCCGCCTCGATGACCTGCAGATCGCCAATGAAGCGTGTGCCGACATCCGGCTTCGCCTCGTGGACCTCCACCGCCCGCCCGCCCTTCGCCAGAGCGATCGCCGCCGCGAGGCCCGATGGCCCCGCGCCTGCAATGCGGATGGGTTGCATCTGAGTCATCTTATCGTTCTGATACGACTGTGAATTCCGCAGCAAAACGTCCACGGGCGGGGTTTGCCGTGCTCGTCGCGGCGGGAATTCTGCTCAGCCGCATCGCCGGACTCATTCGCGAACGCGTCTTCGCTCACTACCTCGGCAGCTCCAGCTCGGCAGATGCGTTCAAGGCCGCGCTGAAGATTCCGAATTTTCTGCAGAATCTTTTCGGCGAGGGCGTCCTCTCCGCGTCGTTCATTCCCGTTTACGCCAGACTTCTGGCGCAGAAGGATGAGAAGCTGGCCGGCCGCGTCGCCGGCGTTTTCGTCTCCATTCTCGCACTCGGAGTCAGCGTCATCGTTTTGATTTCCGTGTTGCTGACGCCATACATCCTCGATCTCATCGCTCCTGGATTCGAGGGCGACGTTCGCGCGCTGACGATCCGCATCGTTCGCATTCTGTTTCCGGGCGTCGGCCTTCTCGTTCTGTCTGCCTGGTGTCTCGGCATCCTGAACAGCCACCACAAATTTTTTCTCTCGTACGTCGCGCCGGTTTTGTGGAACGCAGCGATGATCGCCACGCTCGTGATTTTCGGAACGCGCCTGCGGCAGCAGGATCTGGCGATCGCGCTGTCGTGGGGGACTGTGATTGGCTCGGCAGCGCAGTTCGGAATTCAACTGCCGTTCGTGTTTCGCTACGCGCCGCAGATTTCGTTCGGACTCGATCGCTTCCTCGAACCTGTTCGCGACATCTTCCGCAACCTCGGTCCCGTGGTCGTCGGCCGCGGAGTGGTACAGCTCAGCGCTTACGTCGACCAGATGATTGCCAGCTATCTGCCGGAAGGTGCGGTGTCCAGTCTGGCCTACGCGCAAATCATCTATCTGTTACCGATCAGCCTTTTCGGAATGTCGGTCGCTGCCGCCGAGCTTCCGCAAATGTCGCGGGAGACAGGTGTCGCGGAAGATGTGCACGCAGCGCTTCGCCGCAGGCTCGAGCGCGGCTTGCGGCAGATCGCCTTTTTCGTGATCCCGTCCGTGATCGCGTTGATTCTGATCGGTCGCGTCCTGGTCGCAGCGCTGTATCAGACCGGCCAATTCGGTTCCGAGCAGACGCTCTATGTCTGGTACATCCTCGTCGGCTCGACTGTCGGATTGCTGGCGATGACACTCGGCCGCCTTTACTCGTCTGCGTTTTACGCGCTGCGCGATACGCGGACGCCGCTCAAATTTGCTGTCGCTCGCGTCGCGCTCACTGGAATCCTCGGATACCTCTTCGCCTTTCCGCTGCGCTGGATCATCGTGGACGTTGTCGGGCTGCTGCAGATGCGGTTGCCGAATTTGCCAGGAGGATCGGCGACGATGGGAACCGTCGGCCTAACTGCGTCCGCCGGCGTCGCCGGATGGCTGGAGTTTCTGCTGCTACGACATTCGATGGAGAAGCGAATCGGCGAGGTGGCGTTTCCTAT
>QHVY01000036.1 GCA_003223695.1 Acidobacteriota bacterium | reverse complement strand
GGCTCCTTGGAAAATATCGCGCAGCGTGCCATCGGCATCGCCACGCCGGCACTGATCGTCGTTGGCGGAGTCGTGCAACTCCATGAGGCGATCAACTGGTTCGAATCGAAGCCGCTGTTCGCCAAGCGCATCGTCGTCACTCGCGCGCGCGAGCAGGCCTCGGAGCTCAAGCGCCTGCTCGAAGAAGCGGGTGCCGAGGTGGTGCAATTTCCGACGATCGAGATCGCGCCGCCCGCGTC
>QHVY01000037.1 GCA_003223695.1 Acidobacteriota bacterium | reverse complement strand
ATTCTCGCCGGTCTGCGCGCGATCCCGCATGTGGAGATCATTCGCTTCGGCTCCCGCGTGCCGGTGTTTCTTCCGCAGCGCATCGATAACGAGCTGACGTCGCTGCTGGAGAAATACCATCCGATCTGGATCAACACACACTTCAATCACCCGAACGAGATCACGCCGGAATCGGCGGCAGCGTGCGATCGTCTGTTGCGCGCCGGAATTCCCGTCAACAACCAGGCGGTGCTGCTGCGCGGCGTCAACGATTGCCCCTACACGATGCGCGATCTCGTGCAGGGGCTGATGAAGATTCGCGTGCGGCCGTACTACCTCTACCTTTGCGATCAGGTGATGGGCGCTGAGCACTTCCGAACGTCTGTTGGCGAAGGAATCGAGATCATCGAGTTCCTGCGTGGCCACACCTCGGGCCTCGCCGTTCCGCAATTTGTGTTGGACGCGCCGGGCGGTGGCGGAAAAGTGCCGTTGATGCCGAATTACGTGCTCGGTCACTACGGCGATTCGATCGTCTATCGCAATTTCGAGGGCGTGATCGGCCGCTACGACGACGTGCCGAAGCAGCCGCACCAGTGTGATCGCTGTAATGATCGCGAACACATTCATGAGCGCGGCGTGGCCAAACTGCTCAACCGCACCGCCGATCGATTCGAGCCGGTGGCGGTTCGCGACACGCCTCGCGGTGTCAACATTAAGAAAAGAGTGAGAGAATCGTAAGCAACTCCCACTGTGCGGATCGGTCTAACCTACAACCTCAAACCTGAAGGAGCGTCCCGCTTTGCGGGAGACCGCTACGAAGAGTTCGACTCGATCGAAACGATCGAGGCGCTCGAATCCGCCCTCCGCGCCTGCGGCTACGATCCTGTCCGCCTCGGCTGGGGCGCGCCGATGCTCGACAAGCTCGATGGAATTCAGCGCGTCTTCAACCTGGCAGAGGGCATCGGCGGGCGGGGCAGGGAGTCGCAAGTGCCGGCGACTTTGGAGATGCTCGGCGTTCGCTGCACCGGTTCCGATCCAATCGCGATCGGCATCACGCTCGACAAAGCGCTCGCCAAGTTGATGGCGAAGGCGCACGGGATTGCCACCGCGCCTTGGTGTGTAGCGGCGGGCTTTAGCCCGTCCGACGTCAAACCTGCATGCGAAGGTTCCTCAATGGGCGTGACAGCGAAGTCGCTCTGCCACAACGAAGCGGAGCTGAACGAAGCCATCGCCCGCGTCAGCCAATACGGTCCTGTGCTCATCGAAGAATTTCTACCCGGCAACGAATACACGGTCGGCATTCTCGGCGGCGAAGTGATCGGCGTCATGCAAGTGGTGCCGAAAAATAGTGATGATGATTTCTTCTATTCCATAGAGGTGAAGCGCGATTACGAGCGGCGCGTCGAATATCGCATCGTCGACGAACCGCGGGCCGCCGCTGTCGGACTGGCCATCTGGAACGCGTTCGGCCTGCGCGATGTCGCGCGCGTCGACGTCCGCTGCGATCGCGACGGCGTTCCCAACTTCGTCGAAGTGAACCCTCTTCCCGGCGTCCATCCCGTTCACAGCGATCTCGTCATCCTGGCGAAGGGTGCTGGCTGGACGTACGACCAGTTGATCGCCGGGATCATGAAGAGCGCGGAGGAGCGGTGGGCCGCATAGCGGTTGCGTACAACGACGACGCACATCTCAAGCCGCACCTGAACGAATTCGAGCGCTACGGCGAGGCGGAGGTCATCGACTGCGCCCGTGAGGTGGCCGATCTCCTCGACGCGCAGATCGTTCCCGTTCGTTGCAACATTCAAGATGCGCTACAGACGCTTCGCGGCTTCGACGTCGTCGTTGATTACTGCGAAGGCGTGCTCGGTCACCCGCGATTCGAAATGAATTTCGCGCTGGCGCTGGAGATGCTCGGCGTCGCCCATACATCGTGCGATCCGATTGCCGTCGCGCTGTGCACCGACAAAATTCTGGTGAAGCGACTGCTGCAGGCAAACGGATTACCCACGCCGCGTGGATACCCGTGCCCCTCTCAAGCGCCACCCGGAACGTACATCGTCAAACCGTCGCTCGAAGACGCGGGCATCGGCATTGATTCAGGTGCGGTGGTGAAGACGCGCTCGGAGCTCGAGGCGCGCTTCGCATACGTCGCTGATCGTTACGGACACCCGCCGCTCATCGAGGAGTTCATCGAAGGGCGCGAGCTCAATCAATCAATCTACTGCGGGAAGCTTTTGCCGCCCGGAGAGGTCGTTTTCGCCGAGCACCTCGCGCCGACCGAGCGCGTAGTCGGCTGGAAAGCGAAGTGGGCGAACGGGTCAGCCGAGGATTTGGCGACGACGAATCGAACACCGGCGTGCATCGACGCGGCCACACGAAATCACATCGCTCGTATCTGCCTGAGCGCAGTGGAGTTACTTGGTACGGACATGACGGTGCGCTTCGATTTGCGACAATCGTCCGAGAGCGGTGTGATCTACATTGTCGATATCAATCCGAATCCCGATCTAGGATCCGGCAGTGGATTTCGCAAGGCGGTCGATGCTGCCGGAATATTATTTTCAGATCTGCTGGAGGACCTTATCATTGCGGCCTGCGCTCGTCGCAGCCGATGAAGATTCGCCCAGCAGACCGCAACGATCGCGACCGCATTCACGAAATCCTGGTCGGCACGGCGCGCTTCACTGCCGACGAAGTGCGCTGCGCGATGGATCTCGTCGACCAGTCGCTCGATCATCCCGAACGTGGCGAGTATCTCGTCTACGTCCTCGAGGACCCCGACAGTGGTCCTCGGAAAATCGTCCAGGGTTACGTAACGTTCGGCGCCACGCCGCTGGCCGATGGCGTTTTCGACTTGTACTGGATCGCCGTCGATCCGAAGCAGCAGGGACAGGGATACGGTCAGGTTCTGTTGCGCTTTGTGGAGAACGAGGTGCGGCGGCATCGCGGCAGGATGTTGTTGATCGAAACCTCATCGAAAGAAAGTTATGCGCCGACGATTCGGTTCTATCAACGCAGCGGTTACGACGAGATCTCGCGTATCAAGGATTTTTATCGCATCGAAGACGACAAGGTTGTGTTCTGTAAGAAGCTGCCGACATGAGTCCTAACGCCACGCTGTATCTCGCTCTCGCGTTTTACGCCGCCGGCACGATCGTCGCGCTGGCCACGCTGTTTGCGCGCGGCCGGCACGCGCAGCACGCTGGCCTGGCGCTGATGATCGGCGGCTGGGTCAGCCACACGATCTGGATCGGAACGATTTGCGCGCGTACCGGCCATCCTCCGCTGACCAATCTCCCGGAGGCGGCGTCGTTCGTGGCGTGGACAGTGTTTCTTGCGGAGCTCGTGCTGTTCATTCGCTATCGCGTTCATGCCGCATCGTTCTTCGTCTATCCGCTCGTCTTGATGCTGCTGACGATTTCCGCGGTCGTGCGTGAACCGTTTGCCCAGATGGATCCCTCTTTGCGCTCGGGACTCTTTACGACGCATGTTCTGCTGTCGACGGTTGGTGTCGCGGCGCTGCTCGTCGGCCTCGCGTTCAGCACGCTCGCCTTCGTTCAGGATCGGGCCCTGAAATCGAAGCACCGCGGCGCACTTTGGGAGTGGATCCCGAGTCTCAATGTCTGCCGCACGCTCAGTTATCGCACTCTGGCGGTCGGCTTCAGCATTTACACGCTCGGCATTCTCGCCGGAATTCTCTGGTCGTACCGAACGACTTCAGAGCTGATCGACCTTCGCGTGAAGCAGATCGGCGGCGTGGTCGCTTGGATCTTGTTCGCCATCCTCTTGCAGTCCTACATCAGCGGCGTGTATCGCGGCCCCCGCACGGCGGTCATCTCCGCCTGCGCGTTTGTTGCCACGGTCATCGCGATTCTGGGGATTCATCGTGTGTGACGTTCGCCGTTCGCCGTTCGCCGTTCGCCGGGCAGAGCTCCTGTCGGCCAACGGCCAACCGCCAACGGCCAACTCGGAGGACATTCGGTGGCGTTGATCCTCGTCGGCCTGAATCATCGCACCGCGCCGATCGACGTGCGCGAGCGGCTCAGCATCGCCGATGCGCAGTTGCCGGTGATGCTGACTGAGCTGAAGGCGATCGGCGGCATTGATGGCGCGTCGCTACTCTCGACGTGCAATCGCGTAGAGGCGATCGTCTCCGCATCGAACGAAGACGTCATCGACTCGATTGTGAAGTGGCTCAGCGAGCGCAGCGGCGCGCATCGCACCTCGCTCGAGAAGCATCTCTACGTGCTGCGCTATGAAGACGTGATCAAGCATCTCTTTCGGGTCGCTTCGGGGCTCGACTCGATGGTCGTCGGTGAGCCGCAGATCGGCGGACAAGTACGAGCGGCCTTCCTGATTGCGCAGCGATGCGGATCTCTCGACAGTCTTCTCGAGCGCCTCTTCGAAGGAACGATGCGAGTTGCGAAACGCGTCCGCACTGACACCGGCATTGGCGAGCACGCGGTCTCCGTTCCCTACGCCGCAGTGGAGCTCGCGCGAAAAATCTTCGGCGATCTCCGCGGCCTGCAGGCCCTGCTCCTCGGCGCCGGAGAAATCGGCGAGCTCACGGCGGAGCACCTCAACGGTTTCGGGCTGCGGCAAATCTTCGTTGCCAACCGGTCGCATGAGAGCGCGCAGCAGCTCGCGTCACGCTTCAACGGACAGGCGATCTATTTCGAAGGCATTGATCCGTACCTCGCGACCTGCGACATCGTGATCGCTTCGACCGCCGCGCCGCACTACCTCATCGAGCCGCCCCAAATCGAGCGAGCCCTCGCCGCCCGGAGAATGCGCACACTGTTCCTGATCGATCTCTCGGTTCCACGCAACATCAATCCCGATGTGGCGAAGATCGACGGCGCCTATCTGTACAACATCGATGACTTGCAGCAGGTCGCCGACTCGAATCGCGAGCTGCGGCGTGAAAAAGCGGAGAAAGCGGAGACGATCGTCGCCCGCGAAGTCGAGAATTTCCGGCACCGTCTGGTAGCCCAGGATGCCGTGCCGACGATCCTCGAATTGCAGCAGCGGCTGGAATCGATTCGCACCGCCGAGCTGGAGAAAACGCTGCGCAAGCTCGGCCCGATCACCGCCGAGCAGCGCGAGTCGATCGAGATGCTGACAACGCAGATGGTGAACAAGATTCTCCACTACCCGATCCTGCGGCTGAAAGATTCCGAGCCGCACGAGCGCGAATCGCTGCGCGAGACCATCCGGAAAATTTTCGGGCTGCGATGAGCGCGCCGCTCCGCATCGGAACACGCGGCAGCCAGTTGGCTCTCTGGCAGGCGAATGAGGTCGCCCGGCGACTTGGCCGTCACGCGGAGGTCATTCCGATCCGCACAACCGGCGACAAACGAACCGACGTGACGCTCGCCTCCGTAGGCGGCAAAGGCGTGTTCATCAAGGAGCTCGAAGAGGCTTTGAGCCGAGGCGAAATCGATATTGCGGTGCACAGTCTGAAGGATGTGCCTTCGATCGAATCGCCGCAGTTTGCGCTGGCGGCTTTTCTCGAACGCGCCGATCCGCGCGACGCGTGGGTGCAGCTCGAGTGCGTTCCGATCGATCAAATGGCCGACGGCGCGAAGATCGCCACGAGCGCGCCGCGGCGGCGGGCGCAATTGCGTGCACTTTATCCGAAGCTGCGGGTCGAGGAGATTCGCGGCAACGTCGACACGCGCATCAACAAATTGCGCGCCGGGCTTTACGACGGCGCCATCCTCGCCTGCGCCGGCCTGCAGCGATTGGGCCGCGACGGCGAGATTACCTCACGATTTTCGATCGATGAAATGATTCCTGCGGCGGGACAAGGAATCATCGTGTGCGAGACGCTGGCCGGGCGCGAAGGCCTCATAGCGCCGCTGAATCACGAGCAAACCGCGCTGGCCGCGAAGTGCGAACGCGGCGTTCTGCAGAAATTCGGCGAGTTGCTCGACTGCTATTCTGCCGTCGCCGTTCACGCGACGATCGACTCCACGATCACCATTCGCGCATTTTTTGGCGAGCTCGAAGGTGAGCGCACCATTCGCTTCCGGCAAAGCGGCAACGATGCCGAAGATTTGGTCGACCGCGTGTATGAGGCTCTTGTGGCTGCCGGTGCCAACGAGTTGGCCGTTCGCCGTTCGCCGTTGGCCGAGGAGACACAATGACAGCCAACAGCGAACGGCCAACGGCGAACGGGAAGGTCTTCTTGGTGGGCGCAGGCCCCGGCGATCCGAATCTGCTGACGCTTCGCGCGGCGGAGCTCATTGCCAGCGCGGACGTTGTCGCCACCGATGCGCTCGTCGCGCCCGAGATCATTGCGCGCATTCCGAAGAGCGCTGAAGTGATTTATGTCGGAAAGCGTTCGGGCGCGCACAGTGTGTCGCAGGATCAAACGAACCGGCTACTGATCGAGAAGGCGAAGCAGGGCAAGCGTGTCGTGCGCCTCAAGGGCGGCGATCCGTTCGTATTCGGCCGCGGCGGTGAAGAAGCCGAGGAGCTCGCCGCGGCGTCGATCGAATTCGAGATCGTGCCGGGCATCTCGTCGGCGATCGCCGGCCCGGCGTAC
The DNA here is from genome assembly GCA_003223695.1 of Acidobacteriota bacterium. Classification (GTDB taxonomy): domain Bacteria; phylum Acidobacteriota; class Thermoanaerobaculia; order Gp7-AA8; family Gp7-AA8; genus Gp7-AA10. Next base: position 212 of record QHVY01000037.1, on the reverse strand, counting down.
GCCGGCATTCCTGTCACGCATCGCGCGCACGCGACATCTGTAACACTCGTTACAGGACACGAGTGCGACGAGACAACGGGCATCGATTGGCAGGCGCTCGCGCATCTCTCGGGAACGATCGTGTTCCTGATGGGCGTGGCTAACTTGCCGATGATCGTGCGGAAGCTGCGCGAGCATGGCGCGCCGGCATCGCGACCGATCGCGCTCATTTC
>QHVY01000035.1 GCA_003223695.1 Acidobacteriota bacterium | reverse complement strand
GCGTTGGCGTGAAGCTGAACGAGCTCGGCGATGCGTTCGACGAAAGTGCGGTCCATGGGGGGCATTGTAGGGCACGACTGCGTCGTGCCGAACCCCGGGTGCGGCACGGCGCAGCCGTGCCCTACACCGCCAGTGCCCGCAGCTGGTCGACGATTTCCTTCTCGCTAGGAAACCGCCCTTCCTCTTTTTTCGAGAAGATGCGCTTGTTGTCGACAGTCACATCGAAAATGCCGCCGCTGCCGCGCACGAGCTTGCTCTCGATGCCGAGCTCTTTCTTGATTTCCGCCGCCAAACTGGAGGCGCGAGGGAGATAGTTTCAAACGCCGCAGTAATCGATTCGAATTTGCATATCGTTCGCCGTTCGCCGTTCACCGTTGGCCGTTCGCCGCAACATCTTCGGCCAACGGCCAACAGCCAACGGCCAACCTCACAACGCCTTCACCAAAATAGCGGTGATGTTATCGAGTCCGCCGCGTTCGTTCGCCGTGTCGATCAGCTTCTGACAGGCGGCGGTCAGGTCGTCCTCGTTTTCCGTCACGACGCGAAGGATTTCATCTTCCGGAACCATGCCAGTGAGTCCATCGGAGCAGAGCAAATAAACGTCGCCACTCCGCACTTCCACTTCAGCAGCGTCGGGATTTACCGATAGCGCGCCGCCGAGGGCGCGGGTGATCACATTTCGTAATGGATGTTTCTCCGCTTCGGCCTCGGTCAGCATGCCGGCTTGAACCTGCTCGAAGACCCACGAATGGTCGTTCGTAATTCGTGAAAGCTGCCCTTCGCGAATGAGATACGCGCGCGAGTCGCCGACGTGCGCGAACGACATCGTGTCGGCGTCAGCGAGGCACGCGACCACGGTAGTTCCCATGCCGCGCAGTCGCGCATCCTTGCGCATCGCTTCAAGAACCCGCGTGTTTGCCATTCGCACCGCCGCCATGAGCTTGTTCGTGGACCGGCGATAGTGCTCGTCGTATGCGTGCGGCCACGTCCCGTCGTCTTCTTTGCTGTGCAGGATGAACTCGGAGATCGAGTCGACGGCAATGCGCGAGGCGATCTCTCCCGCCGCGTGCCCACCCATGCCGTCGGCGACGAGGTAGAGACGGGCTTTGTCCTCAACGAGAAAAGAGTCCTCGTTGTGTTGCCGTTGCCGCCCAACATGGGTAAGCCCGAATGACTTCACCTGCATCCCTGATCAGCCCTTCTTCTGGGCTGCAGCTCCCTTCCCTTGTCGCAGGTCCGCGAGCGCATTCTGAATCTCCAGGCTGGTTGGATCCCATTTCAGCGCTTCAGTGAGGTAACGCTCCGCCTTGGCGTTGAGGCCGGCGCGCTTGCAGATGAGGCCCGCATCTTTGAGATAAATCGCGTTGACCGGCTCGCGCTGCACGGCGCTTTCGATGGCCTGCACGGCCTGACGCGCATACGCCGGAATGCGGCTGGCCGCGAGAGCGAGGTAGTGAAATGCTTTCGCGTCGTTCGGATTGTGCTTCACGGCCATGTCGAAGTTCTCATAGGCCGCACGCACGTCGCCTTCTTTGAAAGCCTTCACGCCCTTCGCGAGATAAACCTTTGCCACTGCCCCGAAGTCAGCCGACGTCTTGCTGATCCCGGCGCTCAGCTCGGCGTCATGCTGCTTCCTGCGCGCCGGATTCGTGAGCACGTTGACGGCCTCGGTTAGCGCCTGAAACTTTCTTTCAGCGCCGGCCTTGTCCGGTCCTTTGTACCGATCGGGGTGATTCTCCCGCACCAGCTTTCGGAACGTGTCACGGATCTCGTCCTCGGACGCGGAACGCTGGACGCCGAGGACCTCGTAATAGTTAATTCTCATTCAGGATTTCTTGCTCCGCAGAGTAAACAGCTTGCGAGACGTCGCCCGGACGACCTCGCTGACCCCCTTGTCGTCCTTCAGCATCTTCAAATCTCGTAAGGTTAAACGATTGATCAACGGGACGACAACTCCGATAGGCACCTTCGGATTGCGCGCCAGTGCAGTGACGATGTTGTATTTCGACATCCAGTCTCGCCGCGTGGAAATGAGCCGGAGCACTTCATCGTCGACGTTGCGCATTCCGGCGATCTGCTCCGCTTCGCTTTCGCTCATGCGTGGGTTGCGCATCACCGCGCTGCAAACGAGCTTGTTCCGATCGCGAATGAGGATGGTGCGCCACGTCTTTCCGCCTTTGAAAGCCATCTGCACCTTTTCGCCGACAGACATGTTCAAAATCTGCGTAAACACCGACTGCTTCGCCGGATCCTCCTTCTCCACCTCGCTCAGATCGGGAGGAGGTGCGGCCGGCGTCACATCTGCCTCTGCTTTCGCCAGCAAGTCGGCGATTTCATCGTTGGGCAAAAACTCGGCGACCTCCTCTTCGGCGAGCTTCTCCAGGCGTGCCTTTTTGTCGAAGAATTCTTCGCGCGTCTCCAGCGCGCGACGCCGAACGTCGGGCGCGAGCCGCGGATTCTCCATCAAGGCGTCGAGAATTTGAGGCGCCTTGATGATGCGGGCCTGATTGATGACGATGATTTCCTGCACGATCGGATCGGCATGACCGGCGAGATCGACCAGCGATTCGTCGGGCAACGATCGATTGCGGATCAGCATCTCCAGGATCGCCAAATCTTCAGTGGCGCGCGTGAGGAAGGCCAGATGATCGGGCGATGAACGCTCGTTTGCCGCAAATGCGAGGACGATTCTGACGGGGATTTCTTTCAGCGACTCGTGCGCGAGCTGGTTGATCTCCGCATCTTCGGATCCGGCCAGATACGCGAGCACGGCGATGAGGTCTTCCTGCGGCAGCGGAAGGAATCCACGCGCGAGCGTGATCACCACGTCGCGCGGATACTCGCCTGCCTCCAAGCGCTGAATGACCGCCGCTGCTGTCAGTTCCTGCGGAGTGGCGCTGCTCATTCGCTTTTTCGCAGATCGCTGCGTCCGAAGATGCGATCGTGAACGACCTCGCCGTCGCGGCCGAGCGGCGGAAGAGGAACATCGTTCAGGGCCAGCTTCACTCCGCCGGCGTTCCCGATCGTTCGGAAGTGAAATGAATCCATCGCCTGCACGGAGCGATGTTCTCCTCGCCGGAGCCGATCGTTGATGACCTCTTTGCCGTCTGCGTCGAGTCTGATCCACGAGTCATCATCGACATCGATCGTCATGCGCATCGGCTCGGCGTTTTGTGTAGCGGCGGGCTTTAGCCCGCCGGCGGTGGTCCCGCCACGCGGGACCGCCGCTCCACGACGCGGCTGCGCAATCGCTGATTCGATTCCTGACGCCTGCGCAATTGCGCGTTTGTGGCGGATCGCCATGTACGTCGCCACCACGAGCGCGGCGACGATGAGCAGCAGAACGTAAACGTTGCGATCGATGCGCGCGTACGGAGGAGGGATGCCTTTCTTGTCCGGCGGCTCGCGATGCGCGAGGCGTTCGAGATGCGGCGACTTTTCGATCCGATCGTCACCGGCAGCAGCGTAGTTGTAGCGGTTGACGATTTCGTCGCAGTTCAGGCCCAAATATCGCGCGTACTCGCGGATGAACCCGCGGGTGAACACCGGAGCGGGCAATGTGCGGTGGTCGTTGCGCTCGATGGCCTCGAGAAATCGCTTGCTGATTTTCGTCGCGTCGGCGATCTCCTTGAGCGAGATGCCGCGGATCTCCCGTTCGCGTCGAAGTTCCTCACCAAAGGACGCGAGCTCCGCGTAAAGCTGGGGGTCGTGGTCCGGCATTGGGAGACTATTTTACTGCCGGATGCACGCCCCCCTCAGTGCACGTAACCGAGGGTGCGGAGAGCCTTCTGCCGCTCTTGTTCGGCCTCTGACAGGTCCTGTTTTGCCGGCTTCGGGACGAACACGCTCGCTGTGTATTTTGGCAGTGCTTCTGCGAAGAGCGGAAAAAGCGAACGAGCATACGAGGGATAGTGCGTCTTGAAGGCGCTCCAGTTGAGACCGGCCATGTCGTAGATCGTCGGCGCGAGACTGGCGATCGACACTCGGCGGTCAACGAGCCGCGTGGTGCTGTGCAGCGACGAGGGAAGGACGAACAACATCGGTACGTGATGCGTCGACTCGTAATCGCCGCGATCGTGGAACATGTGGGTGACCAGGCCCGCCTCGCCGAACGACTCGCCGTGATCCGACGTGATGATCACGATCGTATTGTTCAGGAGTCCGTCGCGTTGCGCCGCGTCGAAGAACTCGCGCAGGCTTTCATCTGCTTCTCGCGCCAGTTCGTCATATCGACGATGATAGATCGTCAGCGCTACGGGCGAAAGATCGATGCTCGTCAGTGAAGCTGCTCCTGCCTGAGCGATTTTGGATTTCACAAAAGTGCGCCGCGCGGGATCGGCGATCGAGTCCGGATTCGAGAGCTCCGGGCTGAGGCGGCGGCCGACGATGTCGCCGTTGAAACCCGGCGGCAGGTTGCGCTCAGGCGCGTAAACGTTCGGATCGGGAATGTATGGCTCGTGGGTGTCGACCAGATTGACGAAACCGAAATACGGCGGACGCGCGTGCCGGATTTGTTCGAGAAACATCGGAAGCAACCGGTCGGCGGAGAAGTACACCATCGTGCGCGCGTGCGGCGTCGGACGGCAATTCAACATCGCCAGTTGCAGATCGATCTCGGTCATGTCCTCGACGGCGTCGACGACGGTGCCGCTGTTGATATCGCCGGGCTCCTTGAAATCGCTGAAGCCGCGGAATGTCGGCATCTGCCTTGTCGAGATCAGAACATTCGCCGCGGTAGCGAAGGTGTCATAACCGGCGCGCTGAAGCTGATACGGCACGCCGTTCTCCAGGCGATCGTCGTCGCTGCCGAGCCCGTCGCGAAGTCCGGTGACCATCGAAAAATGCGACGGCGGCGTGAAGTCGTGTGTCGAGTATGCGTTCGTGAAGACCACGCCGCGAGAGACAAGAGACGCGAGAAAAGGCATGTTGTTCCTGGTCGTCGCGTCGTAGCGAAGCGTGTCCAGGACGATGAGGAGAACATTCGGCCGATTTGGGACGAGGCGTCGATGAAAGCGTGGTGGAGAACAGCAGAATCGCCAGCGCGCCGACACACGACTTCCGAGGCATCATGAATTAGTACGTTCGAAGGGTGAATTTGCTTACATCCTCAATACGTGTAGAGCACGGCGGCGCCGTGCCGAACCCGAAGATCGGCACGATGCAATCGTGCCCTACACAGGGACAGCCGAAGGCGGCTCTTCTCCTCGGCCCCTGCATTCGCAGATCCCACTGCTGGGCAAAGGCTACTCCATTCGATCGCGCAACTCCTGGAAGTGGACGGCTTTGATCACGACGCCGTTCAGCGCCCCATTGGTGTAGCCGCCCGTAGAAAAACTCAACTTCGAGAGCGCATCATCGAGCGCCGTGCGCAGTTCGGCGATGTGGACCGCCTTGACGATTGTTCCAGGAGCGGCGGCGTCGGTGAAACCTGCCGCGCCCAAAACCGCGAGTGCGCGGGCGGCGTTCACCGCGCTTCGCAACTCGGCGAGATGCATGGCCTTGATGAGGATTCCCGCGGCGAGAGCATTGTCGGTGTAGACGACCGTCGTGGAAAGACGCGGCGAGCTGTTTGGAGATGTGCCGGCGCCATTCACCGCGCGGACGCGGTAGATGTACGCCGCCGTCGTCGGCTGAAGGCCGGTGTCCGAAAACGAATTGGTCATCGGCATTGCGATCTGAACGAACCCGCCGGCGAGTGAAGATTCGCGGTCGACCTGATACGTCGCACCGTTGATCGCGTTCCACGTCAGATCGATGCGCGAGGTGGTGATGGCGCGCGTGCTG
>QHVY01000034.1 GCA_003223695.1 Acidobacteriota bacterium | reverse complement strand
CCCATCGACGCGTGCGCAGCTCAGCGCGCACGCGATCGAGGAGCATCGCGCAAGAATTTCTACGACCAGTGGAAAATCAACGCACGAAGATCGTCAGCAGAATCAGTGCGGTCGCCAGCGAACCCATGACGATGCCGAAGATCGCGCCCGCCATTCCGCTCTTTTCCGGATGCGTCTTGAGATCGCGAATTCCAACGATTCCCGCGACAATAGCAAACGGTCCGGGCAGCAGAATCACCGAGCAGAGGCCGAGATAGCCGGCGGCGACGGCCCATTTGGAACGCTCGCGCGGAGCTAGCTTTTGCATTGCGGTCATCGACTGCACGTTCGCACCAAGAAGCGCAAGGTGCTCCGATTTCAGCACGTACGTTTTCGCAGCGACGTCACCGAGGCGCTGGCGCGTTTTCGAGGCGACGGCGACGAGTCCGGCAGGTACGCCGCCGAGAAGCAGGGGGTTGACTTCGAGGAGCCGGAGGAGCGTCCGCACGATCGCCGCGCCGACCCCCGGCTTCTCGCCTCGCGCGTTCACGACGATCGTCCGCGTAGCCAACTTTCCGAGCGACCGCCCCGTCAAACCTTCGGTGACCGGAAAATAGAGCGCCGCCAGAACGATCCAGAGTGGCAGCAACCGCTGATACGTCGCATTGCCGAGAAGCGCATCGGGAATGAGGAAGAGCGCACCGAGGGCGATGAAGTCAACCCAGCAGCCTAACCAACGGCGGACAATGATGGACGTGTCGTAGCTGCGCGCAATGGCGTCAGGAGTCATGGCTCGTCTCCTTATTTGTTTACGGACCCGCAACAAACATAGGCGATGCGCGTAGTTCAGCCGGTGACGCGGGTCACGATATGATCCGCCGCCATCCAAAGGAGAAAAACATGCGAAGAGCCTTGCTCGCTCTCATGACACTTGCCGCGCTGCCACTCTCTGCGCAGACCGCCGATGAAATCGTATCGAAGTACGTGAAGACCATCGGCGGTATGGACAAACTCCAGGCTGTGAAGTCGGTCCGCCGTTCGGGCAAATTCACCGGCGGAGGAGGATTCGAGGCGCGGGTCCTCGAAGAAAAAAGGCGCCCCGATCAGATCCGCCAGGAATTCTCGATCCAAGGAATGGTCGGAGTGACGGCGTATGACGGCAGGAGCGGCTGGAAGATCGAGCCGTGGCAGGGGAAGAAAGATCCCGAGCCCCTCGGCGAAGAAGAGATGAAGTCGATCGTCGAGGACTCCGACTTCGACGGCCCGCTTGTCAACTACGCATCGAAAGGCAACAAAGTCGAATACGCCGGCATGGAGCCGGTCGAAGGAACCGACGCGTACAAATTGAAGGTGACGCTCAAGAACGGCGACGTCGAATACTTCTATATGGATACCGACTATTACGTGCCCATCAAGATCGAAACGCAGCGATTCGTGCGCGGAGAGCAGCGTGAATACGAGACTTCGCTCGGCGACTACAAAGAGGTCGCCGGCGTGTACTTCCCCTACTCCTCAGAGACGAACGCGAAAGGCAGCCCGTTCAAGCAGAAGATCTCGATCGAGAAAATCGAGGTGAATGTGACGCTCGCGGAGAGCAGGTTCGTCGAGCCGCGCGTCACTGGGCAGCTTCCGGCGGCTGCGCCGGATGCTTCGAACCTCCAGCCGAAGCCGCCCGAGGAGAAGAAGCCGCCGCAGACAGAGCAGAAGAAGCCGCCGGTGCCCCTCACCCGCCGCTTCGCGGCACCCTCTCCCGATGGGAGAGGGATCTTCCTAGCGAGCCTTCTCCCTGGGGAGAAGGTGGCCGAAGGCCGGATGAGGGGTGCCCGATGAAAACAGCATCATTTATCGTCACTATTTTCTGCGCCGCCGCGGCAATCGCCCAGGCGCCAATCCGCGTCGACTCCGACACCATCTCCGGCCTCGGCGCCCGCAACATCGGCTCGGCGACGATGAGCGGCCGCATCGCGGCGATCGACGCCGCGTGGGAAGGGCCGCGGCTCACCGTGTACATCGGCGCCGCGAGCGGCGGCGTGTGGAAGTCGCAGAACGGCGGCACGACCTACAAGCCGGTGTTCGACAAGCAGCCGGTGCAGTCGATCGGCGCGATCGCCATCGATCCGAAAAATGTGAAGACCGTCTGGGTCGGAAGCGGCGAAGCGTGGACGCGCAACAGCACGTCGATCGGCGACGGCATCTACAAATCGACCGACGGCGGCGAGAACTGGACCAACATGGGTCTCGGCAATTCCGAGCGCATCGCCAAGATCCTCATCGATCCGACCGATACCAACACGGTCTACGTCTGCGTGCCCGGAAAACTGTGGAGCGACAGCGCCGATCGCGGCGTGTACCGAACATCCGATGGCGGCAAGACCTGGAATCAGATGCTCAAAGGATCGAATGTCTCCACCGGCTGCTCGATGATGTCGATGGATCGATCGAATCCAAAGACGCTTTACGCGGGGCTGTGGGACTTCCGCCGCAGAGGATGGACATTCCGCTCCGGCGGCGAAGGAGAAAATGCGCCGAGCAGCAGCGGACTGTGGAAGTCGACCGACGGCGGGTCGAATTGGAGCGAGATCTCGAGCGCGGCAGGACTGCCGTCGAAGCCGTGGGGCCGCGTCGCGGTGACCGTCGCGCCGTCGAATGCGAATGTTGTCTATGCGTTCATCGAAGCAGTGCCGCCGAAAAACGGGCTCTATCGATCCGATGACGGCGGCCGGACCTGGCAGGCGCGCGACCGCAGCGCGTGGATGGTTTGGCGACCGTTCTACTTTGCAAATCTGATCGTCGATCCAAAGAACGAGAACAAGATCTACAAGCCCGACCTCGCGCTCATCGCCAGCAACGACGGCGGCAAGAGTTTCAGCAACATCGCCGGCGGCGCGCATGGAGATTTTCACGATGTGTGGATCGATCCGACGAACACGGATCACATGATTACGGGCGACGATGGCGGCGTCTGGTATTCGTATGACGCCGGAAATCGATGGTGGAAGGGCGACAACCTGCCGGTCTCACAGTTCTATCACGTGAGCGTCGACATGGACACGCCGTATCACGTCTACGGCGGCCTCCAGGACAACAGCTCGTGGGTCGGCGACTCGCAGTATCCCGGCGGCATCAGCAACGATCGTTGGGAGAACATGTATGGCGGCGACGGATTCTGGATGTTCGTCGATACGTCCGATCCGACCTACATCTATGCCGAGTCGCAGGGTGGCGAGATCGGCCGCGTCAACCGCAAGACTCACGAGTCGCGCAATCTCAAACCACTCCCTCAATACAAAGAAGGAAAGCAGCGATTCAACTGGAACTCGCCCATTCACATGAGCCCGACGCAAAAAGGCGTCGTCTACATCGGCTCGCAATTTCTGTATCGCTCGCGCGATCACGGCGAAACGTGGGAGCGCATCTCGCCTGACCTAACAACGAACGATCCCGCGAAGCAGAAACAGGAGCAGTCGGGCGGCGTCACCGTCGACAACTCATCGGCGGAGATGCACACGACGATCTACGCGATTTCCGAGTCGCCGAAGAACCCGAATCTGATCTGGGCCGGCACCGACGACGGCAACGTCCAGATCACGCGCGATGGCGGCAAGTCGTGGACGAACGTAGTGGCGAACGTACCGGGGCTCGCGAAAAATGCGTGGGTGTCGTACATCGACGCCAGTCATTTCGATGAAGGGACCGCTTACGCGACCTTCGATCTGCACACGTTTGGCGACATGCGGCCTTACGCCTATCGCACGACAGACTTCGGCAAGACCTGGGCGCCGCTCGTTGCGGCCGATGCACCGGTCCGCGGCTACGCGCACACGATTCGCGAAGACCCTGTCAACCAAAACCTCCTCTTCCTCGGCACAGAACTCGGTCTATGGATTTCCGTCGATGGCGGAAAGCAGTGGGCACAATACAAAGGTGGCGACATGCCGAACGTCGCCGTGCGCGATCTGGCGATTCATCCGCGCGACAACGATCTGATCATCGCCACGCATGGCCGAGGAATCTGGATCGTCGATGACATTACGCCGCTGCGCGCGCTGACTCCAGACACGCTGACGAAAGAAGCGGCATTTCTGCAATTCAAACCCGCGGTCGAGAAGCTGCCGGCGCAGGGCGGGTGGGTGGATGGCGATGCGAAGTACAGCGGCCCGAATCCGCCCGGCGATGCGGTCGTCACCTACTATCAGAAGAAGCGCCACATCTTTGGCGATTTGACAATGGAAGTCTTCGGTCCCGACGGCACGTCGATGGGAACGGTTCCCACGAGCAAGCGGCGAGGATTGAGTCGGGTCACCTGGTCAATGCGCCTCAAAGCGCCGCGCGTGCCCACCGCGGCCAGCGCGCTCTTCGGCGCCGCATTCGGACCGCGCGTACTGCCGGGCATGTACACGGTGAAGATGACGAAGGACAAGAACGTCTACACGACGCAATTGAACGTGGTCGCTGATCCGCGGACGGCAGCCACGCCGGACGATCTGCGCGCACAATTCGATCTGTCAATGAAGCTCTACAACCTGCTCAATGAGATGACCTTCGCCGTCGATCGCATCAATGGCGTGCGGACGTCGCTCGATGATCGTGCATCGAAACTTTCGGCAAATGACACGGTCGCGCAACATCTGCGCACGGCGTCCGCACAGGTGGACGAGATCCGTAAGAAAATCGTGGCGACGAAAGAGGGCGGCATGATCACCGGAGAAGAGCGTCTCCGCGAAAACCTCGGTGACCTGTATGGCGGCGTGATCTTCTATGAAGGACGGCCAACGCAGATGCAGCAGATGCGCACCGACGCCCTAACGCGCGAGCTGACGGACATCGTCACGAGCTTCGATGCGTGGAGCACAAAGGAGCTTCCGCGCATTAATGCCGATCTGGCCCGAAAGAATCTGCACGCGATTCAGCCGATCACGCGCGACGAATGGGACAAGAGCGCGACCGCGGCGCCATAAACAGAATCACCACAGAGAGCACAGAGACGTCTCTGTGCTCTCTGTGATCTCTGTGGTGATCTCATGCTTACTCGCTTCGAGTCAACCGCGATCCTTCCGCCCGTTTCTTGATCGCCCGCAGCCACATGCGCCGGATGATGTCGCTGCCGGGATGGATGATTCGCCAGTAGATCGCAAATCGCCGCGCGAACGAGTCGTTCGCTGCAAGCACGCGCGTCTCGGTCGATAACAGCGAGCCTCCCCTGTCATCCGGCGTCACGAGAAAATTCATGGTCGCCAGGACTGCGCGCGGCGGAACGATGATGGTGCCGATGACCATCTCATGCGGCGGATCCATCGCCAGGTATCGAAACGAAGTCCGCGTGGCGATGTCGAGAAGTGACTCGCTCTTCGGTGCGTTC
>QHVY01000493.1:266-755 GCA_003223695.1 Acidobacteriota bacterium | reverse complement strand
TCGCCTTCGCGCTTTTTCCCACATCGACGATTTTCCTGCGCAGCGTGCCCGCGCTGGTGAGCCTCGCATCGTCTGTTGCCGCCGTGCGATTGAGATCCCAGCGATGGCTGGCGGTTGCCGGCGTGATGCTGGGCCTGACATTCCTGACTAGCGTCGACTTCGGCGTGTACACCGCAATCGTCATGCTCGTGGTGATCGTTCGGTGGCCGCAGCGGAGACGGGCTGCAGCCGCAGCGGCGATTGGATTTGTGTCGGTTGTGATTCCTGCGCTCTTGCTGTTCGCCGTTGGACGTTTCGCGATCGATTTCTTTCGCGGCAGCCTGGAAGTCGTTCGCATGGGGCGTGTTTTCATCAGCGGACCGATCGACATCGACTGCCTGCGCTCGCTCAGCGCAATCGCCGTGCAACTCGCCAACTCGCGCTGCCTCTCGCCATTGCTTTGGGTGATTGCCGTCGTCGTATCCGTAGCCGGACTGGCGCGCTCTCCGC
>QHVY01000493.1:0-200 GCA_003223695.1 Acidobacteriota bacterium | reverse complement strand
TTTCGGAGGCATCGCGCCGCAATCGTGGCGATCACTCTGATACTCGTGCTCGTCGGGCGTCCGCTCTCGCATATCTTCGATGTGGCGACGCCGTTGCGGCGTAACTATGGTTCGCAGCCGGAAGGTTGGGTCGAATATCGCAACCTGCCGCGCGCCCGCGGCGCTCTGATGCCGTCCGACAGCGCGGCGGCACTCGGATC
>QHVY01000033.1 GCA_003223695.1 Acidobacteriota bacterium | reverse complement strand
AGTACCGCCCACTCGAGCCGTCCGCATCCGCGTTCCCTCGCCAGGCGCGCGAGATGGGCGAGCAGCGCCTTTCCCACCCCGCGGCCGCGCATCTCCGGCTTCACGAACAGATCTTCGAGATAGATGCCGGGTTGGCCGAGAAATGTGGAGTAATTGTGGAAGAAGAGGGCGAACCCGACCTCCACGCCGTCGATTGACGCAAAGACCACCTCGGCGAATCGTGGATTGCCGAACAGCGATTGTCGAAGTCCCGCTTCGGTGGCGATGACTTTGTGTCCGAGCTTTTCGTAGATCGCCAGATCGCGAATGAACTGCAGAATCATCGGAACGTCGGCTTCTGTGGCGTTGCGAATTTCCA
>QHVY01000032.1 GCA_003223695.1 Acidobacteriota bacterium | reverse complement strand
GCGATCCGACTCGTGCGCCGATGGTGGATCGTCCTCTGGCTCGGCTCGATTCCGTTCATCATCCTCGGCGTCATCATCACGCCGCTGATCATCGATCCGCTCTTCAACAAATTCGAGCCGCTGAAGGATCAACAGCTGCGGCGCGATCTTCTCGCGGAGGCTTCGCGCGCGGGAATCGAAGGGAGCCGCGTTTATCAAGTCGATAAATCAAAGCAGACCAAGACGATGAATGCATACGTGACCGGGCTCGGCCCGTCGAAGCGAATCGTTTTGTGGGACACGCTGCTGCAGAAAATGGATCACGACGAAATCCTGGCGGTGATGGGCCACGAGATGGGCCACTATGTGATGCATCACATCTGGAAGGGCATCGCGTTCGGTATCGCCATTTCATTTTTCGGATTTTTCATCGCGCAGAAAATTTACGAAAGGGGTCTGCCGCGGTGGGGATTTACCGATCGTGGCGATCCCGCCGCATTGCCGTGGCTGCTTCTGATCGGAGCGGTCATCGGATTCTTGCTGTCGCCGGTGACAAATGGATTCTCACGTCACATCGAGCATCAAGCGGATCAATTCGGACTCGAGCTGACGCATCTGAACGAGGCGATGGCCAGCTCATTCGTGAAGTTCGCCGAAGACTCGAAGCAGGATCCGAACCCGCCGCGCTTCATCGAGTGGTGGCGCTACAGCCATCCGGCGGCGCAGCGGCGCATCGATTTCGCGCTGAGCTACCGTGTGCGGGCCGAGAAAGTGTGGTGGCCAGCTCTCAGCTGGCCTCACCGTCAGCTCGCCAGTGCCAGGGGTAAGACTGCCAGAACGACACCAAGCCCGCTCGTACCGGATTTTGAAGTACATACTCACACTTGGCCCTGAGGCTCTCGTTTGATCTGAGAATGTGATCAAAGGATTCGCGGCGCCAGAGAGGTCCCGCTCGGTTGAATGCGCGATTCACGCAGTAAGCAGATGCACTCTTCAGTCGACGAAGGATGCATGCAAAGCGTCGCATCAAACGGCGTAAGCACGAGGTGAACGTGATCCGGCATAACGACGGCAGCGTGCAACCAATGCAGCGTCTTGTGATCATGAAGGCAGCTTTTGAGCACAAGATCTCGCGCGTACTCCGGCAGATGAAACCGATAGTCAGTACGGAACGTTACAAAATACGACTTACCTGTTTTTGCTAGGTGCGGCAGATTCCGCCGATATGCGATTGTGTCGCTGCCGATTCGCATGGTGCGATTATGCGCACCTCGGTCCGGAACAATACGAACTTCTACGTGATGTAGATCGGCCGGCTGAGAGCCGGCCACCACACAAAAATCCCTACACTCTTCGCGCGGTGTCGCGCAGGCGTTCCACCAACAGCTCGCACAACGCCACTGAAAATTTGGCGAGCAACTGAGGATCGAACGCGAGCGCCTCAGACAGCGTTTTCTTGTTCCAGCCGCGCACGACCGCGTTCTCTTCGCCGGCGCGCACGGACACCGTTCGCGGCGAGTCGTCGATGAATGAGACTTCGCCGAGGACATCGCCGGGCCCGACGGTGGCGAGGACGGTGTCTTTCGCGACGATGTCGAGGTGCCCCTCCTCGACGGTATACAGCCGAGAGTCGAGCTCGCGCGCGCGAATCAGATAGTTGTTCGCGCGCACCGTCTTCACCTCGCCGATTTTTTCGATCTTCCGCCGCTCGTCATCGGTGAAGTAGCGGAAAAGCGGGTGATCCGAATGTTGAGGGAACAGTTTGTTCATGCAATTTCGGACGCGTAGCGCCGAGTATAATCCACGCTCCCGAACGGAGGCCGCATGAGCAGCGCAGCGCAAGAAGCCAGCACCGCGATCGAAGCCGCAGAGGCGAGCAACGAGCCGGAACTCGGCGAGAAGGACAAGCTCGAAGAGCTCTGCGTCAACACGATCCGTTTCCTCGCTGTCGACGCGGTGGAAAAGGCGAAGTCGGGCCATCCGGGATCGCCGATGGGCATGGCCGACATGGCCTTCGTGCTCTGGACCGAATTTCTACGTCACGATCCGAAGGCGCCGCAGTGGCAGGATCGCGATCGCTTCGTACTCTCCGCCGGCCACGCCTCGATGCTGCTCTATTCGCTGCTCTATCTCACCGGCTATCCCGAAATGACGATGGATCAGCTGCAGCATTTTCGTCAGTGGGGCTCGAAGACCGCTGGACATCCGGAGTACGGCGACGCGCCTGGAATCGAGGTGACCACCGGACCTCTCGGTCAGGGTTTCGCGAATGCCGTCGGCATGGGCATCGCGTCGAAGATGATGGCCGCGCGCTTCAACAGCGAAGACCCGTTCAAGCCGGTCAGCAACTGGATCTATTGCATCTGCTCCGACGGCGATTTGATGGAGGGCATCAGCTCCGAAGCCGCCTCCGTCGCCGGCCACCTCGGTCTCGGCAATCTCATTTATCTCTACGACGACAACTACATCTCGCTCGATGGCGAAACGCGCCTCTCATTTTCCGACGACGTGAAAAAGCGATTCGAAGCCGTGCATTGGCACGTGCAATCGATCGATGGCCACAATCGCAACGCCGTGCGCAAAGCGATCAAGAAAGCGCAGAAGGTCACCGATCGTCCTTCGTTGATCATGGCGCGCACGGTCATCGGCTGGGGCAGCCCCAAATTTCACGGCACATCGCGCGCACATGGCGAGCCGCTCGGCGCCGATGAGGTGAAGGCGACGAAGGCGGCGATTGGATGGCCGCAGGAGCCGACATTCCTCGTTCCCGACGAAGTGCGCGCGGAATTCGATCGCAAAACGAAGAAGCTCGCGCGCGAGCGCAAAAAATGGGAAAAGGGCATGGCCGAGTGGCGCGGGCGAAACGCGCAGCTCGCCGAGGAGTGGGATCGGTGCTGGAATCACACGCTGCCTGATGGATACGAGATGCAGCTCGTCGAAGCTGGCAAGAGCGACAAGCCCACCGCGACGCGCGATCTATCGGGACAAGTGATTCAGAAACTGGCGTCGATCGCTCCATTTTTCATCGGCGGCGCGGCAGATTTGTCGACGTCGACGAAGACGAACATCAAAGAGACCACCAACATCGTCCGATCGAAAGAAGCGCCGGATAAACCGCCATCAATCGAAGCATTCAAGGGACGCAATCTTTACTTCGGCGTCCGCGAGCACTCGATGGGCGCGGAAGTGAACGGCCTAACACTGTACGGACCGTGGCGTGCATTCGGATCGACGTTTCTGATTTTTTCCGACTATATGCGGCCGGCGATCCGCCTCGCTGCGGTGATGAAGATCCCATCGATCTTCGCCTACACGCACGACTCGGTGTTCCTCGGCGAGGACGGCCCGACGCATCAGTCAGTCGAGCAGCTTTTCTCGCTCCGGCTGATTCCAAACATGACGCTGTTCCGGCCTGCTGACGGCGCGGAAACGGCCATGGCGTGGGCGTGGGCGGTAGGGAAGGCGGAGGGGCCGACGATTCTGGTGTTCACGCGACAGAAGCTCGATCCGATTCCGCGCGGCGCAGGATTCGATCCGCACGAGGTCTGGCGCGGCGCGTACGTGCTCGACAACTACCGCGACGGCGATTTTACGATCATCGCCACCGGTTCCGAAGTGCCGCTGGCGGTGAAGACGGCGGATTTACTGCGCAGTCAGGGCTTTCGCGCGCGGGTAGCGTCGGCGCCATCTCTCGAACTTTTCGATCGTCAACATGTTGACTATCAGAACGAGGTCCTCGGCGATCGAAGCCGCGTAGTAGCGATCGAAGCGGGCCGCTCATCCGGCTGGTACAAGTATGTCAATCACGATGCGCTGGTGATCGGCATCGACCGCTTCGGCGCCTCCGCCCCGTACGAGCAGATCGCCGAGCACCTCGGCTTCACACCGGAGAAGGTGGCCGACCGGATTCGCGGGTGGATGCGGTGATCAATCACCACAGAGAGGACGGAGGACACGGAGAAATCTCCGTCCTCTCCACCCTCTCTGTGGTGAATCGCCGTGACGACTGATCTATAGAATGCGCTGATGCGCATTCGTCTGATTGTCCTTTCGCTCTTCCTGGCTGCTGTCGCCCGTGGCAATTTCAACGAATTCAAGCAGCTCCCGATCGATCCCTCACTCGACGCTGCATTGCGACATGCCGCGGATGCGACGCTGAAGGCTTTTCCGAAGCTCACTGCCGACAACCTGGCGATGAGCATCATCGACGTGACAAAGCCGGATGTTTTCTCGCGCGCCGACTATCACGGCGACGCGCCGTTCTATCCGGCGTCGGTCATCAAGCTGTTCTTCATGGTCGAGACGTTTCACCAGCACAAAGAAAATGATCCCGACATCCCGCGCGCGCTGCACGAGATGATCGTGGTGTCGGACAACGACGCCACTGCCTACATCCTCGAGACGATCAGCGATACCTGCAGCGGCCCCGAGCTCCAGGGCCGCGCACTCAACAAATTCATCGATAAGCGCCGCGTGGCGAACCGCTACTTCAATCCGATGGGTTACGACATCAGCGCGATGGCGAAGCCGTGGAGCTTCGGGCCGTTCGGCCGCGACATGCAGCTCATGGGTGGGCCTGACCGCCCGAATCGAAATCGAGCGACGGCGAATGCGTTCACGTCATTACTCTTGTGGATCGTTCGCAAGCGCGCGGTGTCACCGCAGGCAAGCGACGCGATGATGGCTCTTCTCGAGCGGCCGCTGAATCCCGCTCGCAAAGACGAGAATCAGGTCACGGAGTTTATCGGCGAGGCGCTCCCAGCCGGCTCAAAACTGTGGTCGAAGGCCGGATGGACCAACGAGGTGCGCCACGATGCCGCGTACATCGAGTTGCCCACCGGCCGCAAGCTGGTCCTGACGATCCTCACCCGCGGCGCAGCAGACGACAAGACCCTGGTGCCGGCAATCGCGAAGAATGTTCTCGCGGAGTTGTCTCCCATCACACCGCCGTAGTTGCACGATTCTCTATAATTTGTCGGTGGGTCCTCGGCGCGAATTTTATGAGGTGAAGCGCGAGTTCGAGCGCGTTCACCTCGAGCATCCAATACCCGCACGTCTGAGCGGGCAACCGGTCAGTGTGCTCGATCTTGCGGTTGGTGGGGCGCGCCTGGTCGGCAGTGTTCGCGTCACGCCGGCCTCCACTCACGAATTGGCGATCGAGTGGGAAGGGCAGACAATCCGCGTGAAATGCTCCGTGACGCGATGCGTCTTGCGAGCGCTGGATGCATTTGAGATCGGCGTGCGCATCATCGAGACCGATCCCGATGCCGATCGAATGATGCACCACCTCATGGCAACGTACGTTCTCCGCGCGATCGACGAGCAACGCGCGAACTGGGAAGGCAAGCCGCCGATGGGCCCGTACGTTTACGTCGAGGGAAAGAGCGAGCGTTACAAACGCTGTGAACTGGTGAACGGAGAGTGGCAGGTCCAACCAACGCGGCGTCCAGAGCAGCCGGCCAATGGTTTCACCGTTTCAGTCGAGGTCCCGCCGCATTTGCTGAACATGCTTCGTGAAACGTACGAGATGACCGATGAAGAAGGGAGGCGGCTGCTGCGCATCCTCGCGGAGCTCAGCATCAACAAGGCCGAGGGCGTTCCGACGCGGCGCTACGTGCCATAGTTGAGAATTTCAAATTTCAAATTTCAAATTTCAAATGAAGAATGAAGAAACTGTGCGATAGCGCGCATTGGAATTTTCAATTTTTCATTTGAAATTCGAAATTTCAAATTTCGGCTGGCGCCGCTACGTGCCGTAGCGGCGAAACACGCCATACGCGACCAATCCCGCCAGCAGGATGCCGATGCCGATCGCGCTATTGATCGGATTGCGCACTATAGTAGCGATTACTACAGCCCAGCAGGCGGCGACGAAGATCGCCGTCGTCACCGGGTGGCCGGGCGCGCGGAAGGGGGCGGGCGGGAGGCGGCGGCGGAAAACAAACAGCGACAGACCCGTTAGGCCGAAGAAAATGAAATCGACGGAGACAACGTAACTGAGGATTTGTTCGTACGTGCCGGACAGCGTGATGGCGATCGCCACCAAACCCTGCAGAGCGATGGCGATAACCGGCACCTGCGTCTTCGCGCTGACCTTCGCCACGATTCGAAAGAACACACCGTCGGCCGCCATCGCGTAGTAAACGCGCGGAGCGGTGAGCATGCTCTGACTCAGAAAGCCGAGCGCCGACACCGCGATGCCCGTTGCGATGAGCCGCGCTCCGCGCTCGCCGAGAACCGTGCGCATGACGGCGGAGGCCGGAGTTGTCGTTGCCGCGAGGCCCGATGTACCGAGCACGCGAATGCAGACGATGTTCACGAGAAGATAAATGGTGATCACGCCAGCGACGCCGAGGAGAAGTCCGATGGTGAGATCGCGCTCCGGACGCTTCATCTCGCCGGACACAAAACTTGCCGTCTGCCAGCCGCCATACGCAAACATCACCGGGGTCATCGCTGCGCCGAAACTAAGGAGAACATTGCGATCGGGAAGGACAGCCGTGGGCGGCTGTCCTCCACGGAAGGCGAAGCCGGCGACAATTAGCGCCGCGATCGCCGCGAGCTTCAGCAGCATCAGGACGCTTTGCGTGTTGCTGCCGCTGCGGACGCCGAGACAATTAATGATCGTTAACAAGATGAGCGCGATGGCAGCGATGGCGGCATCAGGAATCGCCGTGCCGGTCAGCTCGACGAAGTATTTGCCGAACGTTGCCGCCACCGCCGCCATCCCGCCCGTCTGCACGACCAACAGCAGCGCCCAGCCGTAGAGAAACGCGACTGCCGGATGGTACGCATCGCGAAGGTACGCATATTGACCACCGACTTCGGGGCGTAGCGCGGCAAGCTCAGCATAGGCAAAGGCGCCGAGTAGGGCGATGACACCACCGACCGCCCAGGCGCCGATGATCAGCGCCGGCGTATGCACCTGACGGGCGACGACATATGGATTGATGAAAATACCCGAGCCGATGATGCCGCCCATGACGATCATCGTCGCGTCGAAGGGACCGAGGCGGCGGGCGAGGGTGGCCATCCCCGGACAGACTATACTTTTCTCTGATCGTGGCCAGCGCAGAGGTAGCCAAGTCCGGGCGCAGCGACCGGCCGGAAGAGCGGCGGCAATTTCACCGGATTCATCTCGATCGTCCGATTCCGGCGAAGATGAACGACGTCGCGGTCGACGTGGTCGACCTGTCGCTCAACGGCGCCAGAGTGATTGGAGAGGCGCGATTCGCGCCGGGGTCGGAGCACGAGCTGGAGTTCCAGTGGAACGAGATGGCTGTCACGCTGGCAGTCTCAGTCGTCCGCTGCACGCTCTTCTCGTTCGCCAAAGCGCCGGGCGAAAAGAGCCTCTATCAAACCGGGCTGCGAATTCGCGAAACGATCGGCAAGTCCGATCGCGCGCTGCGCGAGCTGATCGCGTCGTATGTCATCCGCGCTCTCGAAGAGCAAAAAGCGAACGCGCGCGGTCTGCCTCCGCTCGGGCCGTACGCGTATGTGGAGGGCAAGGGCGATCGCTTCCGCCGCTGCGAGCTCGTCGACGGCAAATGGCGACGCAGTGAGACCACGCGTCCCGATCAGCCGGAGAACGGCTTCACCGTCTCCGCCGACATTCGGCCGTATTATGTCGACCTGCTCTGCGAAACGTATCAAATGGCCGATGAAACCGGCCGGCGCCTAACACAGACGCTTGCGCAGTTGAGCATCAGCAAAGCGGAAGGTATTCCGACGCGAAGGTATCTGCCATGAAGACGATCACGTTCTCACTGACTCTCGCTTTCTTCGCCGCGCAGTCTCCGGCAGTCTCCGTCGACGGCACGGTGTGCCGGATGAATCGCTCAGTGGATCGATTGATCATCAGCAGCGACAACGGCCCGCGCGTTCGCGTGGCCCTCGGGCACTCCGTTCCGATTCAATATCGATCGCACACGTACGATCGTGCCGACCTGCGGCCCGGCGATCGCGTCCACGTCGACGGCGACCGCGGCGAGTCGGTAGGCCTTCGCGCCCGTCAGTTCGCCGTCACGATGCGCGTCGACGATGCGCTCGTCGACTCGATCTTCCGATCGCATCGCATGATGACCGGCCGCTTTGCGGTGCGCGAAGCGAAGACGGAGTTTTTCAGCCTGCATCTTCCGAGTGAGCACTACGTTCGCGTCGATGCCAAATCAGCGTACGGTCCAAACGGACGCGTGCGAGTCGGCTCGCTCAAGCCGGGCGATCTTCTCGAAGTGCGCGGCACGTGGATGTCGAAGAATTTGCTGCAAGCGAGCTCGATCAATGTCATCACCGATCACGAGCCTTCGTTTTGCGTGACCGAGGCACGCCGCGGCGAAGTGTCCGGCGAGACCTCCGCACGTGAGGCGGACGAGCAGAAGTTTCTCGACAAATCCGAGAATTGAATGTCCCTCGCTCCCGGAACTCGCTTCGGCGCCTACGAAATCGTTGCTCCAATCGGATCGGGCGGAATGGGCGAGGTGTATCGCGCGCGGGACGACCGCCTGCAGCGCGACGTGGCCATCAAAGTTCTGCCCGAGCATACCTGCAGCGACCGTGAAGCTGTAGCCCGTTTTCAGCGCGAAGCGCAGGCCGCATCGGCGCTGAATCACCCGCACATCCTGACGATTTACGAGATCGGCTCCGCTCCTCGCGACTACATCGCGATGGAATACGTTGCCGGCGAGACTCTGCGCGATCGCATCGCGCGCGACAACGAGATCGCCCCGCTTCTCGATTTGCTGGTCCAGATCGCTGACGCACTCGCGCGCGCACACGAGGCGAACATCATCCATCGTGACCTGAAGCCGGAAAACATCATGGTCACGCCGGACGGCTACGCAAAGATTCTCGACTTCGGGTTGGCGAAGCTTCTCGTGCAGCCGGAGATCAGTCAGGCGCCGACTGCAGCCCTGACGCGCAGTGGCGCTGTCGTGGGGACGATCGGGTACGTCGCGCCAGAGCAAATCT
>QHVY01000031.1 GCA_003223695.1 Acidobacteriota bacterium | reverse complement strand
GAGGAAATTATGAAACGTGTAGGGGCGGGCTTCAGCCCGCCCAGCGGCCTAAAGGCCGCCGCTACACACTTCCAACCCTACCGCCTCGCCCGCGACTACGGCGCGTACCTCAAGTCATTCGCCGTCGCCAAGCGACTCGGTGACAATCGCATCATCGATGCGGCAAAGTACAACCTCGCTCATGCAGAGTCATTTGAAGATTTTTCTTTCGCTTAGCTTCGTCCTGACGGGCTGCGCGACTCTCCCTCCTGCAATCGATCGCGCGACCGCAGCGCCCGAACTGCGCGGTGCGATCTGGGGAATCGACGTGCAGGATGACTCCGGCCGCGTGTTGTACCAGCGCAACGCGCACACGCTGCTCATGCCGGCGTCGAATCGAAAATTGTTCGCGGCGTCCACGACGATCGACTGCTTTGGCTTCGACCACCAATTTGCAACCGAGTTGTGGCTCGACGGCACGAACGTAGTGATTCGCGGTGGCGCTGATCCGTCACTGGGCGGGCGGTGGGCGTTCGATCGCGATGCGGTGTTCACAACGTTTGTCGACGCCCTGCGCGCCCGTGGGATTCGAGCGGTGGACGATGTCATTGCCGATCCGTCGATGTTCGATCGCACCACCATTCCCGGAAGTTGGAAATTCGGAAACCTCGGCAGCGACTACGCTGTTCCCGTCGACGCGCTCGCGTACAACGAAAATGCGGTCGAAGGGATGGCCGTCACCGACCCGGCGCTCTACGTGGCGCAAGCGTTTCGTGATTCTTTGCGCAACGCCGGCATCGAGGTGCGAGGCATGACGTGGGTGAGCACGACTCCGCGTACGTGGCAGGAGCGGATCGCCGTGATGCAGTCGCCGTTTCTCTCGCAGC
The DNA here is from genome assembly GCA_003223695.1 of Acidobacteriota bacterium. Lineage (GTDB taxonomy): Bacteria > Acidobacteriota > Thermoanaerobaculia > Gp7-AA8 > Gp7-AA8 > Gp7-AA10. Next base: position 11,895 of record QHVY01000031.1, on the reverse strand, counting down.
TCACCGCGACGATGCTGAAAGTCAGTCAAAACCTTTACGCGGAGATGCTCTTCAAAGCGACCGCCGGCACTTATGAAGGAGCGGAGGATCTCGAACGCGCATTTCTCATGAGTCAAGTAAGCATTGACGGCTCCGAGTTTCGATTCGTAGATGGTTGCGGCCTCGCGCCCGATGATCTCGTCACGCCTTCAGCTGTTGTCGCCCTGCTCCGATGGATGAACGCGCCGCAGAGGCGCGGATCTTTTTGGGACCTCCTCGCGACGCCCGGCGAAGAAGGCACGTTGCATCGGCGTCTTGTGCCGCTGGCGTCGCGGCTGCGCGGAAAAACGGGGACGATCGCCGGCGTGAATGCGCTCAGCGGCATCATCGCCGGAACGCATGGCGGCTTTCGCTATTTTTCGATCATCATCAATCACCACATCGCGGAATCGTCGGCCGCGACGCGAGCGATCGATGCTGTGGTCAACGCGATTGCCGACTTCTAGCCGGCGACCAGCATCGAAACTTCAGTAGCAATCTGCCGCAACTGCCGCACCTGGGCGGGATCTCGGTTCAGACGCCGCTTGATCGCCGCTTCGAAGCGCGGATCGAAATAGTCGTCCGGTTCGCCATCGGCGAGCGAGAGGAGGATGTGCAGTCTGGAGAGGTCGGCCGCGAGCTGAGAGAGCGAGGTGTCGGACAAGGGGGAGTGCTCCTTACTCTAGGAGTGATTTAAGTCGGTATTTCCCTACCCACCAAATCAGGTCAGGTTGCGTCTTTGCCGATTTTCGCTTCTTCCGGCCGCCCCGCCCATTCGCCCCACGACAAACAGCGCACGCACGTGAACGTGTAGCTGGCGACGCCGGTGAGTGCGTTTTCCTGCGTGTTGACTTCGAGCGGCGACTGGCAGCGATAGCAGAGGATCGCATCGCCGCGATTCATGTTCTCGACGAAGCCCTCGACCGCTTGCGGGTAAAACTCCATCTGCTTCGGCCGCTGCGGGATGCTGATCGTCTCTTTTCCGCGCGGGCAGGTCAGAAAAATGTGATCGGCGAACGTGGTCTGCACAAATTCGCCGGTCATTTTCACTGCGGGATGTCTCGGGCACCGAATCTCGCGGCCGGCCCAGAACGCGCGGGCGAGATCGCGGAGCTGTTCGACTTCGGTTGGCATGGCCGCAAAATTGTACACAGCGTAGGGCACGGCTGCGCCGTGCCGGACCCCGGGATTCGGTCGAGCGCAGCTCGACCCTACACATTCAAGGGCGGGATGACAGCGTTTCCCTCGATCTCGGCGAACACGCGCAGGAAATTGCCGCCGAGGATTTTCTCGATCTCGGAATCGGAGAGGCCGCGCTCGAGCAGACGTTCAGTGAGGCGGGGGAGTCCTGCCGCCGTTTGCAGATCGGCGGGCAGCGCAGGGACACCATCGAAGTCGCTACCGATGCCGACATGTTCGACGCCCGCCACCTCCGCCGCATGCAGAACATGGTTGACCACATCCTCGAGCTTCGCCGTCGGGCAGCCGAGAGCGCTGAACCACTTGAGGTATTCATCCCAGTCCGTCGTATCGTTCGGCAGCTCCTCTGTTCCGCCCTCGGTGCGTTCTTCGCGGGCGCGCTTCTGCGCTTTCATCACGACCTGGGCGACGTCGTCATTCACGAATGCGGAGAAAAAATTGATCATGCACACGCCGCCGTTTTTCGCGAGCGTGCGCAGCATGTCGTCGGTCATATTGCGGGGATGGCGGCAGAGCGCTCGACACGACGAATGCGTTGCTACAACCGGAACGCGCGTCGTCTCGATCACAGCATAAAACGCCTTGTCGGAAACGTGCGAAATGTCGACGATCATGCCGAGGTCGTTCATAGTGCGGACGACGGTGCGGCCGAAGTCGGTGAGGCCGCCGTGTCGCGCGCCGTCGCCGGAGGAGTCGCACCAGTTGTTTGTGTTGACGTGTGTGAGGGTCATGTAGCGGGCGCCGAGCCGATAGAAATCGCGAAGGGTGTCGAGGGAGTCTTCGATCGCGTGGCCGCCCTCAACACCAATCATGATCGCGATTTTCCGGCGCTGCTTCGCCTCGGCGATTCCGCGCGTGTCAGCGCAGAAGGTCAATTGATTCGGGTAGCGGTCGGTCTCCGACCGGATCAGATCGATCTGCCGATATGCGAACTTTGCTGCTCCCCGTCCTGCGTAATATGGAGGAACATACGCAGCGAAAAATGAGGCAGTGATGCCGCTTTCCAGAAGCGTCCGTAAGTCGGCCTGTGCCTCAGTGTCGTGCTCGTCGAGATGCACGTTACGGCGCAGCATCCGATACGGCGTATCGCAGTGGCCGTCAACGATGATCGCGCGTCGATGAATTTCGTCACTTCTCGAGGTAGGCATCCAAAAGGCTGCGTATAGTACAGCCTGCGGGATTGATTTTGGCCTCGGCGGCTGTTATGGTGTCCCGGCTTAAAGAATACCTGTATCAATTCTTGCCGTAACTGTTTAAGGAGACAGTGTTTTGCCAACCACCAAGCAGCAGAAAACCGAACTGATTACGAACTTCCGCACCCACGACGGCGATACCGGCTCGCCGGAAGTGCAGATTGCGCTTCTGTCGAATCGCATCACCTACCTGACCGAGCACTTCAAATCGCACGCGAAGGATCATCACAGCCGGCGCGGACTGCTGAAGCTCGTCGGCCGCCGCCGTCGTCTTCTCGACTATCTCAAGAAGACGGATCAGGAGCGGTACCGCACGATCATCGACAAACTCGGTATTCGTAAGTAAAAGTGCCCAGTACCCGGTGCCCGGTGCCCAGTCAGGACTTGGCACTCGCACTGGGCACCGGGAACTGGGCACTGGGCACTTCCGGTGCAAACACCCCCTCCCGGCCGGATCCCATCATCCGGCCACCCGCGGAAATTTCAACTCGCGCGAAGTGATGAGTGGCTTCACGCATCGTAAGGATGGACATGACCACCAGAAAAGAGATTCAAATCGGCGGGCGCATGCTTTCGCTCGAGACCGGTGCGGTCGCGCGTCAGGCAAACGGCGCGTGCATCATCCGGTATGGCGACACCGTCGTGCTCGCCACCGCATGTTTCAAAGAAGGCACGGTGATCGGCGATTTCATGCCGCTCACCGTTGACTACAAGGAGTACACCTACGCCGGCGGACGAATCCCCGGCGGATTCTTCAAGCGCGAAGGCCGGCCGACGGAAAAAGAGATTCTCACCTCGCGACTGATCGATCGTCCGATGCGACCGTCGTTCGTCAAAGGCTACCGGCAGGAAACGCAGATCATCGCGCTCGTGCTGTCGGCCGACGGGGAGAACGATCCCGACATTCTGGCCATCAACTCCGCATCGGCGGCGCTGGTCGTCTCCGAGATTCCGTTCGCCAATCCGATCAGCGCGGTGCGCGTCGGATATCTCGACGGGCAGATCATCATCAACCCGACCAACGCGCAGCGCGACCTCTCCGACCTCGATCTCGTCGTGGCCGGCACTGAAGACGCGATCGTCATGGTCGAGGCAGGGGCGCGCGAGGTCGACGAGAACGTGGTGCTCGATGCGCTCGAAGCCGCGCACAACGCCATCAAGAGCATCTGCGCGCTGCAGCACGAGCTGCGCAAAGAGGCCGGCAAGCCGAAGATCGAAGTCGCGTACACACCGCGCTTTTCCGATGAGCTGTTCAACGAGCTCGTGAAGACGCACGGACCACAGCTTCGCCTCGCTCTGCTGACGCAAGGCAAGCAAGCCCGCCGCGAAGCGATGCACAACGTGAAGGCGCAGATGATCGCCGGCATCCCGGCGGACGAAGTGGAGAAACTCGAAGCCACGCAGGCCGCGTACGAGGAGATGGAGACACGCATCTTCCGCGAGGTGATCATCAACGAAGGCAAGCGCCTCGACGGTCGCAACTTCGCGGAGATCCGTCCGATCGACATTCAGCTCGGCGTTCTGCCGCGCACGCATGGATCGGCGATCTTCACTCGCGGCGAGACCCAGGCGCTGGTCACCGTCACCCTTGGCACTCCGCAGGAAGCGCAGAAGATCGAAGATTTCGAAGGCGAGACGTTCCAGCGCTTCATGCTGCACTACAACTTCCCGCCGTTCTCGGTCGGTGAAGTGAAATTCCTGCGCGGTCCGGCGCGACGGGAGATCGGCCACGGCAATCTCGCTCGCCGTGCACTGCAGGCGATGCTGCCGCCGGAGAGCGAGTTCGCATACACGATCCGCCTGGTCAGCGACATTCTCGAGTCGAACGGATCGTCGTCGATGGCCTCGGTCTGCGGCGGCTCGCTCGCGCTGATGCAAGCCGGCGTGCCGATGCAGGCTGCAGTCGCCGGCGTGGCCATGGGCCTGGTGAAGGAAGTGTCGCGCACTGTAGTACTGACTGATATAGCTGGCCTCGAGGATCACGAAGGCGACATGGATTTCAAAGTCGCCGGCACGCGCAAGGGAATCACCGCACTGCAGATGGACATCAAAGTCGCCGGCATTTCCCGCGAGATCATGGCTCAGGCGCTCCAGCAGGCGAAGGAAGGGCGGCTGTTCATCCTCGACAAGATGGACAACGTCATCGCCAAACCGAAGGCCGAGCTCTCCGAGTTCGCGCCGAGGCTCTATACGATTTTCATTCCGAAGGATCGCATTCGCGACGTCATCGGCTCCGGCGGCAAAACGATCCGCTGGATCGTCGAAGAGACGGGAACCAAGATCGATGTCGAGGACGACGGCAAAGTCACCGTGGCGTCGATCGATGGAGCATCCGCGCAGCGAGCCATCGACATCATCAAAGGCTTGACCGCGTCGCCGGAAATCGGCAAGAACTACAAAGGAACGGTCAAGCGCATCGAGCCGTACGGCGCGTTCGTCGAGATTCTGCCGGGTCAGGACGGATTGCTGCACATCTCGGAGATGGCACAGCTCGGCGACGAAGTCGAAGTGCAGGTTGTCGGCATCGAGCCGGACACTGGCAAGATCCGTCTGTCGCGCAAGCCGCTGCTTCCGCCTCCGACCGAGGAGGAGCTTGCGGCCGCTGCGGCGGCTCGCGCGAGCCGGCCTCCGCGCGAGGACCGCGGCGATCGCGGAGAGCGCGGCAATCGCGGCGGCGGCGATCATCGCCGCCGGCGTCAGGGATGAGTGCTTTAACTTAGCGTGAAGTCTTACTCGGGCGGCCTAACGGCCGCCCGAAGTGTTTTGGGACGCGCACCGTCGAGGAACTCTGTACGACCGTCGCGACCTGTCTGTCCCTGTTTTCGTCCACCGAGTGCCGAAACTATTTCCGCCACTGAGGATATGCGGCCGCTACACAATCATGAAAACCGCGCTAGCCTGCAGAGTGCGTGACGCTTGATTGCGCCGGGGTGCTATGAGCGGCTGATGATGCAGAAGCAGTGTTCAACGAAAGTGCCATCAGCTAACCGATGCAGTATATCCACCATCTTGTTATGACCACCGACAAAAGACTGATAAATCCCAGTCGCTTCCGTTATGTTTAGGTCGAAGGTTCCTACAATGAACGTCCCACCCTGCCCGTCGGGGACACGTTGAACATTGTTGGCCGTGAAAAACATCGTCAACGCGCCCCCGGGGAGGTCGTAGGCAACAGGCAAATTGGGGTGGCCTATCGCCACGTAAAAGTTGCCGATCGTGCCCTGTCCTTGGTTTTCTTCCGGAAGCCCGCCGACGGGGTAGATCCTTGTTGTGCTGTACGCAGGGTCACAGGGGTTCACCTGGAACAGTCCAAGGTCGGGGCAATGCTTCACTGGTTCATATGTGCCCGACAGCAGGATGACGAAAGTGTCGGCGGGTGGCCCGCTTGGATCTAGCGGTGAAGGCCCAGCGGCCTGCAGAGGGGCTGAAAGCAGCGTGACCAGCGCCCCGACGAGCAACGAAGCGAGGGTCAAGCTTTTGGTTTTCGTCAGGCGCAGGCGCCCGATTAATTGGTTGCATAGTTTGATCATGGTGTCTGTATTCCTTTCCTGTGATCTTCTTTAGTTGCACGTTTAGTTCGGAATTTCCAAGATTCGCGTGGCACGGCGTGGTTGTTTCGACTGTTCGGCCGCTGCAAGCCTCCTCTGTTATTCCTTCGAACTGCTCCCGTCCTAAGAAGCGCAAAGCAGCGCCCTTTTCCCTCACGAGCTGAGGAGCCGCGCGGCGCTCTGCTCACAGCCTCCTTTTCCGTTACCCAATGATCGAAGCGCGGTTTAGACTGACGGCACCAAAGGTCGGCGCGTTCCGCGTACCGGACGAGCATTGGTAAAAGGGCCGCTTCGCGGCTGATTCGATGACGGACGACTCCCGCGCGAATGACGTCACCGGGCTGCTCTTGTCCTGGCGTCAGGGAGACGCCGGGGCGCTGGACCGCCTGGTTCCGCTCGTGTATGACGAGCTGCGCCGGGTCGCGCGCCGGCATCTCCGGCGGGAACGTCCCGGACACAGCCTCCAGGCGACGGCTCTGGTGCATGAGGTCTACCTGCGACTCGTGGATGTGGACCGCATGACGCTGAAGAGCCGGACGCACTTCTTTGCGGTGGCGGCCAGACTGATGCGCCAGATCCTCGTGGATCACGCCCGTCGAAAACGCGCCGGCAAGCGCGGGGGCGGCGTCACCATGATGAGTCTGGACGAGGTGTCGCCAGCGGCTCAGACGTCCAACGTGGACGTGCTCGCCCTCGACCAGGCGCTCGATGCGCTGTCCTCATTCGACCCCCAGCAGTGCCGCGTCGTGGAGCTGCGATTCTTCGCCGGCCTCAACATCGATGAGGCAGCCGAAGCGCTCGGCATCTCGACCGCCACGGTCGAGCGCGAATGGGCCATGGCGAAGGCTTGGCTTTACCAGCGACTGTCGGTAGGCGCGTGAGCCCACCGCGGAAGTAGAATGCAACTCGCGCTGAATCGGGCAACGTAACCGAAGCAATCCACGCCATGACCTTTCGTCCCGAAGACTGGCCGCTTATGAAAGAAGTGTTCGAGGGCGCGCGGGCGCTATCGGCGGACGCCCGCCCGTCGTACCTCGCCACGGCGTGCGGCGACGACGAGGCGCTGCGCCAAGAGGTCGAGCTGTTGCTGACGTCGCACCAGCGCGCGAAGAGCTTTCTGGAGACGCCGGCAGCCGTGTTGTTCGACGAGCCGATGGTGACGAAAAGCCTCGAGGGTCAGCGCATCGGGGCGTACCAGCTCTCGTCGCAGATGGGCGCGGGCGGGATGGGCGAGGTATATCGCGCTCGCGACACGAAGCTGAATCGCGGCGTCGCGATCAAGGTCCTGCTGCCCGCCGTTGCCAACGATCCCGATCGCCTGGCCCGCTTCAGTCGCGAAGCGCAGGTACTGGCTTCACTCAATCATCCCAACATCGCGCAGATCCACGGCCTCGAAGAATCCGACGGTGTACGGGCCTTGGTGATGGAGCTGGTCGAAGGCCAGACGCTCGCCGATCGGATCGCCAAGGGGGCGATCCCTTTCGAAGAGGCGCTGCCGATTGCGGAGCAGATCGCCCTCGCGCTCGAAGCGGCCCACGAGCAAGGGATCATCCACCGCGATCTCAAACCCGCGAACATCATGGTGCGGCCTGACGGCAGGGTGAAGGTGCTGGATTTTGGGTTGGCGAAAGCTGTCTGGGGTACAGAGGAGAGCCGGGACTTCTTGCAATTGACCGCGGTTACTCGATTGGAGACGGGGGTCGGACACATTGTCGGCTCGCCTGCGTACATGAGCCCGGAGCAGGCGCGTGGGAAGGATGTCGATGAGCGGACCGACATCTGGGCGTTCGGCTGTCTGCTGTACGAGCTGCTCACCGGGAGGCAGGCGTTTCAGGGCGAGATGTTGTCGGACACGAATGCGGCGGTGCTGGAGCGCGAGCCGGACTGGAACATTCTGCCGCCGAAGACCCCGGCGAAAGTCCGCGAGCTGTTGCGGCATTGTCTCCAGAAGGACACTGCTCTCCGCCTCGATGACATCGCTGTCGCTCGCACCACCATTGAAGAGATCCAGCAGACTCGCAGATCACCTCGCGCGGTCTTTGGAATGATCGCCGTCGGCGTGGTCATCATTGCAGCGCTGGCCGGCGTGCTTCATTTCACTCGCCGCGCCGGTCCTTCTCCGTTGCGCAGATATGCCATTCCGCTGCCGGCAAACGCGCCCGTGGAGGGAGCGCTGGCTCTGTCGAATGACGCTCGACGATTAGTCTACAAATCATCGGCGGCCGGGCCGCTATATCTGCGAAAGATGGATACCGGCGAAGTCACTCCGATCGCCGGTACGGAAAACGGAGACCTCCCCTTTTTCTCCCCGGACGGCGAATGGATCGGCTTTTACTCCGCCGTCGATGAGGCGATCAAGAAGGTTGCGCTCTCCGGCGGGCCGCCGATCACAATCGCCAAGCTGCCGCAATTGATTCGCGGAGCGATCTGGTTGCCGGAGAACTCCATCCTCTTCGCCTCACCAGGGAAGCGCTTCTCTCAGGTGTCCGCGTCAGGCGGCACTCCGCAGCCGCTGGAAACTTACAATCCTAAGGAGACCGAGGGCCAGCGCTGGCCAACGCTGCTCCCTGATGGCCGCCACCTGCTGTACACGATCAATAACTACAGCGGAAATTACGAGAGCGCCAAGATCGCCGTTCTTTCGCTGCGCGATCAAACTTCGAAGATCGTTCTCGAGGGGGGAACGTTTCCGCGCTACTGCTGCGGTCACCTGGTCTATTCACACTCTGGCGATCTCTTCGCAGTGCCATTCGATGCCGATGCGCTGCAGATTAAAGGCTCGCCGATTCCCGTCGCGGATGCAGTCGGCGGTTTGGACTTGATTGGTCTTGCCTACGCCGATGTGGCCTCCGACGGCACGACCGAATGGGTGCCACGACTCCCATCTCGGCGGTGCGGCGTAATTATCGGAGGCTGGCGCTGTCGCCAGACGGCGCACACCTCGCGGTAATCGCAGACGAGCACGGACGAAGCGATCTTTGGATGTACGAGTTCGGGCGCGACCTTTGGCGGAGACTGACGACGGCCGACAGCGTTCTTACAGTGGCCTGGGCTCCTGACAGTAGCCGGATCTTTTTCTCGTCGGGACGGTCCGGATCGCAAGACGTCTACAGCATGCCCATTGACGGTAGCGCTCCCGCGCGCGACGTCACACGCGACAAATCGAACTGGCAAATGCCGTTCTCTGTCTCTCCAGATAACCGCTACGTCCTGGTGCTGCGAGACCAGCGTCCGCTCCGTATTCTTCTGCTCGACTTACAGCACCCGGATCGGATGGAGCGGTTGGTTCCCTCAGCGGGCGATCAAGGGGGTGCCGCGTTCTCACCGGATGGCCGGTGGTTTGCCTTCGTCTCGAATGAAGCGGGACAGGCCAAAGTGTACTTGTCGAAATTTCCGGACGCCGGGCGGAAATGGCTCGTCTCGAACAGCAGCGGTTATAACCGGGGAGTTTCCAGGGACATGGCTCCCTTCTGGCGGCGCGACGGGCGAGAGCTTTACTACGTCGACGGGAAGAAGTTGATGGCGGTTGACATGTCGCCGCCAATGATCGGGAAAGCGCGCGTTCTCTTTGAGACTGACCTCGCCGTCGCTGGTATCGCCACTGACGGTCAGCGTTTCATCGGCATCCGGTCGGCGAAAGTACCGCCGGCAACGCAGCTCAACGTGATCACCGGCCTTTTCGACAATCTGAAGACGCGTCAACGTCGTCCCGGCGCGAAGTGACGCGGAACTGCGCTCCGAGGAGGATGTGGCCAGCCTCCCGGGAGCGCATTGTGTACCGACCTTCTACCGTTGCGACGATTGTCGAAGTGAGTAATACACCGTTGCCATGCTCCATGTGCTTAGCCGGCCGGTGATGCCAATGAAGTCGATCGTACCCGTGGCCGGGCCGTTATGGCTGTTATCTCTGGTGATGGTCAACGTGCCACGGAACGGACCGAAGATCACACCCGGGAACTCCGCGATATTTCTCGGTGAGTCTGCCGTTCCTGCGTACGTTCCGCTCAGCGCGTTATCCGAGTCCCCATCGCACGCCGACTCCGAAGGGCACAACGCAAACGTGCCTGCGTAGGTGCCGCTCGCCACGTAATAGCATTTCTTGACCGTCAAGAACATCGGTCCCTGTGCAGTCTGGCCGAGGCCATGCGCCTCGACTCCGAAGTTACCGGTGCTGCAGGCCTCAGTTGGCGCCAATGCGGCCGAGAGCGTAAAGGCGCCATTCACGGGCGTGTCGTTGGCTTTGGCCGCCTGGGCGCCGACAACAAAAGCTACAACGGCGATGACAAACAGACTTCTGAGAATCTTGCTCATATTCAACTGCCTCCGACCTTAATCCGTGAACGGGCGGGGAAAAGGGTCACTGGAGCTAATATCGACACACATGACCGCCGAGGACTCGAAAGACGTGAGCGGTCTGCTGGTCGCCTGGAACAATGGCGACGAAGTGGCGCTCGACCGTCTGACGTCGTTTCTTTATCCGGAGTTGCGGCGCATTGCCCGGAGGCACTTGCGCGGCCGCGCCGCGGGCGAGAGTCTGGAGTCGGCGGCATTGGCCAACGAGGCCTATCTGAAGCTGACGCGCGCCGGCGGCATCCGCTGCGAGAATCGCGTGCACTTTCTCGCGCTGTGTTCGCAAATGATCCGGCGCATCCTTGATGCGCTCCTTGCCGCGCATGCCCGCGGAGTCGAACTGCTCGACCTGGATGAGGCATTGTCAGCTCTTTCGCGCAACGATGCGCGCAAAGGCCGCGTGGTGGAGCTGCGCTATTTCGGTGGCTTGAGTGTCGAGGAAACCGCCGAGGTCCTCGGAATTTCACCCGAGACCGCGAAGCGCGATTGGAGAATGGCCAAGGCGTGGCTATTCAATGCGCTGACCGAGCGCCGGCAGGGATAGAATCACGCTCATGAGAAATGCGCTGGTGCTCCCCCTTCTTCTTCTCACTGCCTGCGCGACGACGTCAACGATGTCGTCGAATGATGCTGAGGCCTATATTCGCGGCGCCGAGCCGCGTTTCATCACGGCATTCAATGCCGGAAATGCAGACGCGGTGGCTGCAATGTACGCCGACGACGCTGTTTTGCTTGTGCCAAACGCGCCAATCGCTCGGGGTAACGCGGCGATCCGTGATGCGTATCGCGCCGCATTCGGCTCCGGGCATCCGACGCTGAATTTTGCATCCGACCGCATCGTGCAATCCGGCGACGTGGCATACGAGTACGGCCACTACACGATGGCCATGGGCTCGGTGAACGATCAGGGCAACTATGTCTCCGTGTGGCGCCGGCAGCCGAACGGCGACTGGAAGATGGTCGAGGACAGCGTCGTGAGCAGCATGCCGGCGCCGCCAGGACGTTGACCTATTGTCACCGTACGTAGGGCCGGCTCTCCAGCCGGCCCAAGCCGCCTAAGAGGCGGCTCTACGTGGTCAACATGCTACTCCGCCGTCGTCGGATCGATCATCGTCCGCACTTGCGACACGCGATTCGCGGGAAAGCCTCCGCGTTTTGCATGCTCGCGAACGGTTTTCTCGTCCGGCGCGATGTAGACGCAATAAATCTTGTCGTCAGTGACGTAGCTCTGCAGCCACTGGATGTCCGGTCCCATCGCGTGCAGAACGTCGCACGACTTGCCGGCCACGCCCTGGAGTTGCTCGGGCGTGAACTTTCCTGCGCCGGGGATTTCCCGCTCAATGACGAACTTCGGCATAGCGCCTCCTCTTGATGAAGGCGACCATTGTGGTAAAACCGCGGGCCATGATCAAGCGCGCACTCGTCTTTTTTTTCGCAGTGGCGGCATCAGCGGCCACACCCGACGTCTCGATTCTGAAAAATCTGCAATGGCGAGAGGTCGGTCCCTATCGCGGCGGACGTGCCGACGCAGTCGAAGGCATTCCCAATCAGCCCGATGTCTACTACTTCGGCTCGACCGGAGGCGG